>CAMDAL010000034.1 GCA_945888565.1 Devosia equisanguinis
CGACGATCGCGACATTGCCCGCGCTGCGGCCCCGCCGCAGCGCCCGGCCCTCCTGGTACTCGGTGGAATGATAGAGCCGGTGCGCCTCTGCGTAGCTCTCGAACTCGACGAGCACGACGCGCGGCAGCATCGCCCCCTCGACCACTTCCATCTTCCCGCCGCGCACCAGGAACCTGCCGCCATTGGCAGCAAGAAACGGCCGGACGAACGCCTGGTAGTCCCGGTAGCCCTCGGGGTCGTTGACCTCAAGGTTCACCACCCAGTAGCCCTTTGGCATCCGGCCCTCCGCTCTATTCAATCCCCAGCTTCTTCTTCAGCAGTTCGTTCAGCGCCTGCGGGTTGGCCTTGCCGCCCGACGCCTTCATCGCCTGGCCGACGAACCAGCCGAGCATGGTCGGCTTGGCCTTCACCGCTGCCACCTGACCGGGGTTTGCCGCGATGATCTCGTCGATCACCGCTTCGATCGCGCCCAGGTCGGTCACCTGCTTCATGCCGCGGCGCTCGACGATCTCGGCCGGGACACCTTCGGGCTCCTCGGCGATCAGGATCTGCAGCAGGTCCTTGGCGCCCTTCGATGAAATCGTGCCCGCCGCGATCAGGTCGACGATGCCGGCCACCTGGCGCGGCTGCAGGTGCGTCTCGTAGACGCTCAGGCCCTGCGAGTTGGCATAGGCCGCCACGTCGCCGTTGAGGATGTTCGCCACCGCCTTGCCGTCACGCTTGCCCGTACCGAACTTCACGCAGGCCTCGTAGTAATCGGCGCTCTCGCGCTCCAGCGTCAGCACCATCGCGTCATACGGCGTCACGCCATACTCGGCGATGAACCGCGCCTGCTTGTCATCGGGCAGTTCCGGCAGCCCCTTGGCCAGGTCGTCGATAAACGCCTGGTCGAATTCCAGCGGCAGCAGGTCCGGATCGGGGAAGTAGCGGTAATCGTGCGCTTCTTCCTTCGAGCGCATCGAGCGCGTCTCGCCGGTCTTGGGGTCGTAGAGCCGCGTCTCCTGGTCGATCTTGCCGCCATCCTCGAGGATGTCGATCTGCCGCCGCGCCTCGAACTCGATGGCCTGGCCGGCAAAGCGGATGGAGTTGACGTTCTTGATCTCGCAGCGCGTGCCGAACTCACCGCCGGGTTTGCGCACCGAGACGTTGATGTCGGCGCGCATCGAGCCCTGCTCCATGTTGCCGTCGCAGGTGCCGAGGTAGCGCAGGATGGTGCGCAGCTTGCCCAAGTACGTCTTGGCCTCGTCCGAATTGCGCAGGTCGGGCTTAGACACGATCTCCATCAGCGCCACGCCCGAGCGGTTCAGGTCGACGAAGCTGAGATTGGGGTGCTGGTCGTGGATGGACTTGCCGGCATCCTGTTCGAGGTGCAGCCGCCCGATGCCGATCTCGATCCGGCCTTCCGGCATGTCGAGAAACACCGAGCCCTCGCCGACGATCGGGTCCTTGAACTGCGAAATCTGGTAGCCCTGCGGCAGATCCGGATAAAAGTAGTTCTTCCGATCGAAGATCGAGCGCTTGTTGATCTGCGCCTTCAACCCCAGCCCGGTCCGCACCGCCTGCCGCACGCACTCCTCGTTGATCACCGGCAGCATGCCGGGCATGGCCGCGTCGACGAAGCTCACATTGGAGTTGGGCGGCGAGCCGAACTCAGTCGAACTCCCCGAGAACAGCTTGCTCTCCGAAGTCACCTGCGCATGCACCTCCATGCCGATGACGATTTCCCAGTCGCCAGTGGCGCCCTTGACGAAGTACTTGGGGTTCGGCGTGCGGGTGTCGATAAGGGTCATGAGATCAAGGCTCTTGGTTCGTCCGGGATTTGTCTATGCCACACCCACCTATCAAGGCAAAGGTCTTGATGATCGGCTTGCCCAAGCGGCAACTATTGCCTACTCTCGGGGTAACGGGAACGCCTGATGCCCACCATCCGTCGCTTCGCAAACTGCAAGATCGCGATTTACGCGGATGACCACATCCCTCCCCATTTTCACATCGAGGGACGGGATTTTCGAGCCGTTGTCGAGATCGAGACCTTGTCGATCCGGGCCGGCGATGTGCGCAGGGCTGCCGAGGCGATGCAATGGGCATCGTCCAACATTGACGCACTGCGAGCCGAATGGGCCCGCCTCAACCAGAGGGGCTGATGATGCAGACCGACACTCCCAACATTCGCGCAGTTCAGGTCGGCGATGGCCACAAGCTGACGGTGACGTGGAAGGGCGGGGCTGAAAGCATCGTTGATGTGAGCGAACCCATCGCGACCTACGCGGTTTTTGCTTCGCTCCGCGATGATCCAGCTGCCTTCCGCGCCGTGACGATCGGCGAATGGGGATGGTCCGTCCATTGGAGTGACGACATGGAGATGTCGTCCGATACTCTCTGGCGGCTGGCGCTGGACCAGGGCAGCAAATGGCTGCGCGCGTGGCGCGAGGCCCGCGGCCTGTCTCAGGCCGAGGCTGCGTCGGCATTGGGCGTAAGCTCGCGCATGTGGCGCTACTATGAATCGGCGGAGCATCTGCTCCCCAAGACTGTCCGGCTGGCGTGCATCGGCTTCGACGCACAGCAGCGAGCAGCTTAGCCGTTATTCAATCCTCTTGCCCGGTCTCGATCGGCCCACGGTACGGCGACAGCCTCTTCTCCATCCGCACCGAGGTCTGCGGGTCGCGGGCAGCTCCGCCCTCATGCTTCAGCGCCAGAATCTGGTACCCTAGGTGCTGGTAGAAGTTCACCGCCCGCACGTTGTCGCTCAGCGTGTCGAGGTGCACCCGGTCGCAGCCTTCGAGTTCCAGCACCGATTCCATGCGCTTGAGCAGCAGGGTGCCGATGCCCTGGTTCTGGCTCAGCGGCGAAACAAACAGATACGGAATATACGGCCGGCCCCGGGTCCGCGCGCACCAGCCGACGGGAACGCCATCGCGCTCGGCGACGATCGTCCGGTCGAGCAGTTCGTGCACCGCGTTGTGCAGCCGGCGGCGCTCGGCCTGCCGGTTCTGCTGCTCGCCGGCGAGGAACGGCCGCAAGTCCCGCTCCCAGGCAAGGTAGCCGATCTCGGCAAGGCGTTCCGCCTCGCTGGCCACTGCCTTGCGGATAGTCATGTCGAGAACCGTCATCGAGCCCTCCGTCGGGCGACAGGCTAGCTCACCCGTGCCGCTTGCGCGCAGCGATAATGCCCTTTTCGTAGTTCACATTCCAGTTGATCAAGGTGCGCCAGATCAGCTCGGCTTGATCCTCGTCGAGATCCAGTTCCTCGGCCCGCTTGCGCTGCTTGGCGATGATGGTCTCGATGCGTGTCGGATCATAGGCCTCGTGCGGGTCGGTCTTGATCTCCGCCATCCGCGTCACGTAGGCGTGCCGCTCGGCCAGCAGGCTCAGCAGCCCCTGGTCGATGCGATCGATCTCTGTGCGCACGTCTTCCTTGGTATTGCAGTCGGCAGGGGCTTTGGTCACGGAACCTACTCAGGCAGGGAACAGAAGTGTTGCTGGTTTGCACCCTCCCCGCCCCGATTGCAACCAGGCCACTGGTCGAGTGCCGCACTGGCAGATATCTGTGGCCCATGCAGGTGCAGATACGCATCTGACGCCCCAAACTGCCGCAAGTTCACGTTCATCAGCGTGGCGAAACGGCAGCCAAATCTGGATCAGTCGCATGTCTAGCCAGTCGGAGATTGCGTAACACCCCGTCCGCTCGGGCCTTATCGTAGGTCCGGTCAAGTCGGCACGGGGTTCCGAAACAGGTTGCCGCCACGCGTGATGCTGGCCGCAGCCTCGGTCGAACGCATCCCCAAGGCCAGCATCAAATGGACATTTCCCGCGAGGAACAGCGGGTGCTGCACGCACTCGCGCAGGGCGGCGCCATCCACGCCACCAAATCACCCAACGGCAAGGTCGTCGCCGTCAAATGCCTCAACCGCGACGGCTGGCTCATGGACCAGTGCAACCTGAGAATCTTCAGGAAACTCAAGAGCAAGCGCGCCATCGCCAGCCAGGATGGCCGCCCCTACCGCATCACCCGCCGCGGCCTCGAACTGGTCCGCAGCGAAGCGGACAACCGGGGAGGCCGGGGAGTGGCCGCCAAGTAGGTTCAAGCCTCATCCCTGCGTCACACACAACGAGTTCGTCCCGGCCGAAGTGTCGGGACGAACATCAGCCTCCTCAGGCGGGCGAGATGGGGTTGTGCGCAGCATGGAGGTGCTAACTTATCCCCCAACCCGCGTTCGCTGCCATACTTAGTCCGACGTCAAATTGTGGCAGAGGACGGAAGTATAGGTAATCCAATGTAAACACCGCTTACATCGTGGCAGAGTCGACCTCGCACGTCTCGGTCTACAGGCTGAAGCCTTAGTGCTGGGTAACGCCCGACAGCTCGCGGGCGATGTGCTCCCACTCGGAGGACACGCTCGCGGTAGCGCGGCGCTTGCCGGCGCGGCGGTACCAGTAGTCGGCATTGCCCATGTCGGCCTCGATCCAGTGCAGCAGGGCATGCACCCAGTCGAACTCGACCGTGCCTTCCATGGCCTGGACGATCCGGTGCGCCTCTTCCCATTCGGGACCGACGCGGAACTCGCCCTTCTTCATCCACCAAAGCGCCTGCAGCGGCTTCGACATGTCCTTGGGCGGAGCCGACCAGTCGAGGGTGGTGAAAACGTCGGCCATGGAGCCAGTCCTTTGAAACGAAATCACCGGCTGCACCGGCATCTCGACAAGTCTCAATTTGCGCATGGGCGGCAAATAAGGCTGAAACCGCTAGGCTTCAAGCGGATTCAGCGTGTCCGCCGATCACCACCATTTGTCGGGAGTGAAATTGATGCCCGCCGAGCGCTCGATGACGCGACCCGCGGCGAACAGCGTTTCCTCGTCGAACGGCTTGCCGATCAGCTGCAATCCGAGCGGCAGTCCGGCCGCATCCTTGCCCGCCGGCACGGCGATTCCGGGCAGCCCCGCCATGTTCACCGTCACCGTGAACACGTCGTTGAGGTACATCTTCACCGGATCGGCCTTCATGTCCTCGTCGCCGATTCCGAAGGCGGCAGAAGGTGTTGCCGGGGTCAGGATGGCATCGACGCCATCGGCGAACACCGTCTCGAAGTCGCGCTTGATCAGGGTGCGGACCTTCTGCGCCTTGACATAGTAGGCGTCGTAATAGCCGGCCGACAGCACATAGGTGCCGATCATGATGCGGCGCTTCACCTCGCGGCCGAACCCGTCGGCGCGGCTCAGTTCGTAGAGGTCGGTAATGTCCTTGCCCGTATCGCGCAGTCCGTACTTCACCCCGTCATAGCGCGCCAGGTTCGACGACGCCTCGGCGGGCGCCACGATATAATACGCTGGCAGCGCGTACTTGGTGTGCGGCAGCGAGATGTCGCGCACCGTCGCACCCTCGGCCTTCAGCCAGTGGATGCCGCGCTGCCACAGCGCCTCGATCTCCTCGGGCATGCCCTCCATGCGGTATTCCCGCGGAATGCCGATGGTCAGGCCCTTCACCCCGCGCTCGACGGCAGCCGCGAAGTCCGGCACTGCCAGCTGCACCGAGGTCGAATCCTTGGGGTCGAACCCCGACATCGAGGTCAGCATGATCGCGGTGTCCTCGACCGTCCGCGCGATCGGCCCTGCCTGGTCGAGCGAGGAGGCGAACGCCACCACGCCCCAGCGCGAGCAGCGCCCGTAGGTCGGCTTGATCCCCACCGTCCCGGTGAGCGCCGCCGGCTGGCGGATGGAGCCACCGGTATCGGTCGCCGTCGCCGCGGCGCATAACCAGGCCGACACCGCCGAAGCCGAGCCACCCGACGAACCGCCCGGCACCAGCTGGGCATTGGAGTCCTTCGCCCGCCACGGGTTGATCACCGGGCCGTAATACGAGGTCTCGTTGGACGACCCCATGGCGAACTCGTCCATGTTGAGCTTGCCGAGCATTACCGCGCCATCGCGCCACAGCTGCGAGGTTACGGTCGACTCGTACTCGGGCTTGAAACCATTGAGAATATGGCTCGCCGCCTGCGTGTGCACACCCTTGGTCGCGAACAGGTCCTTGATCCCGAGCGGTACGCCTTCGAGCGGCGCGCCATCGCCGGTCGCCAGCTTGCCGTCGCTGACCTTGGCCTGCGCAAGCGCCTGCTCACCGGTCACCGCCACATAGGCGTTGAGCTTGGGGTTCGCCGCCTCAATCGCATCGAGATACGACCGGGTCAGCTCGGAGGACGAAAAATCCTTGCGCTTCAGGCCGTCGCGGGCGGCAGCAAGGGTGAGGCGGGTCAAATCGGTCAAGGCAAGCTCGCGGTGTGAGGCGCGGGAAACGTCCCGCCGTTCGTACAGATCAGTGGTGGCTGTCGCAAGCTACGCGACGGCCGCTGCGGCAAGCCGCTTCTCGAAAAAAGCCGACCATTGGCTATCGGGATAGTCCGAGAACGGCCCGCGGGCGGTAAATCCCGAGCGCGTATAGAGCCGATGCGCCTCGGCCATACCGTCGCCGGTGCCGGTCTCGAGCAGCAGCAGCGACATTCCCTTGTGCCGCGCCAGCCCCTCGATCGCTCCCAGCAGCGCCGATCCGACGCGCTGCCCGCGCACGCTCGGCGAGGTGAACATGCGCTTCACCTCCCCCTCATGCTCCGACATCACCTTCAGCGCACCAATCCCGACCGCAGCGCCGGCATCATCCCGCGCCACGAAAACCGTGGTGTCCGGCCGGGCCATCTGCTCGACCGTCATCTTGAACTGAAACTCCAGCGGCGAAAGCGGTAGCAGGTGGTCGTTGAGCTGGCTCACCAGCACCCGCACCTCGTCCTGCAGCGGCGATTCGATGGAGATCGTAACGGCCACGCCCCTTACTCCACGACCTTCGGGACCATGAAGAAATTGTCTTCGGTCAGCGGCGCGTTGGCGACGATCTTCTCGGGGTAACCGCCATCGGTCACCTTGTCCTCGCGGCGGCGCAGCACCATTGGGGTCACCGAGGTCATCGGCTCCACGCCCGCCACATCCACCTCGTCGAGCTGAGCCACGAACCCCAGGATGGCGTTGAGCTCATCCTGATACTTGGCCACCTCGCCCTCCTCGATGCGGATGCGGGCCAGGCGCCCAATACGCTTCACGGTGGCGGCATCGACAGACATGGATCACTCCGAAACAGGCAATTGTTCAGCGCGTTCTAGCAATCTCAGACTTCGAGCGCCATCCCCGGCTCCAGCGCCACGAGCAGCGTCTCCCCCACCTTGTCGCGCAAGCCGACGATCGCCCGCTCGATCACCGCATCCCCGGCCGCAATCGCGATGAGATACGGAGCGACATCCTCGAGCACCTGCGCGGCCAGCGCATCCGCTGCATCTCCGAACACGACGACGACGGCATCCCTCGCCCAACGGCCCGCCCGCCCCATCGGCGCCTTCAGCAGCACCAGTGGCGGCTCCCCCGCCGCGGCAACGAGCGCACCCCCTGTGATCCCATGCACCAGCACCTCGGGCACCGCCTCGGAATCGATCATCGCCGCCGCCCGTCGCGGCTGCCACAACGCCGGATCGACCGCCTCGCCAGCCTCATCGATGAAGAAGGTGGCGTCCGCACCCGAGACCAGCTCCCCCGCATCCACCCCACTTATCCCCGCCGGATCGGCCACAAGTATCCTGCCCCCGATATGGATTCGGATGGTGGAGCCGGCAAACCAGGTGAGTTTCAAGAGATCAACCGCGTTGAGTGCTGAGAAGCTGGCGCGTGGCCAGAGCCACAACCTTCGGGATCGGCTTATCCTTGCGGTAGTCCGCAATCAGGCGCCGCGCGACGCCGAGACGGGCAGCCATACCATCCAATGTAAACCGCAATTTATCCATAGCAGCGCGGAACTCAGCATTGTCCATCGAAGCCGCAGCCAATTCCTCAACCCACATGGCAGACAGCTCTGCGCCATCGGCAAAGACGAGCGCATCTCCATACTCATCCACCGTCATCGTATGGAACAATTCGTCATCCCTCCGGACGGCGGCAAATATGCGTAGCGCCATAAAGGCGGGGGCGAGATCGACAACCTTCGAGCCGCCGTCCTTCCACTCAACCAAGGCGGTGCGACCATCGAGGGGTTTCGCAGCGCGGATTCTCGGCAGGGGCCTTCCCGTTCCGATCAGCCCATCGTCAACGAGTGCTAAGGCGTTCCCATTCACTTTCGAGCATCTCCATATTCTGCCGCGCCCACTGGAGGGCAACGCGCAAGTCGCTCTCCGGCATTTCGCCTGCGAGCACACCAAAATCCTTCAGCACAATGGCAATCGCGTGGTCGGGCGTCACGATATGAAAGTGCGGCGGATTGTGGTCATTGGGGTACATGCGAATCCTTGCTCGCCCGAAGACCGCGTACGTCGGCATGTTTCCCCGACAAAGTAGTGCATCTGGTGCACTGCTTCAACTGCTACGTATCTTGCCCATCAGCATGGCTACGCATCACCGCGCAGTTTTCCTATCAGGGTCTTTACCAATCGTATGTCTAACCAGTCTTGGAGCAGTCTGAGTGGACGTGACCGCCCTCCCCCCCACCGGCAAACTCCTCGGTCTTGACCTCGGCACGAAAACCATCGGCGTCGCGATTTCTGACGGCATGCGCTACTCGGCCACGCCGCTCGAAACCATCAGGCGTACCAAGTTCACCGAGGATGCCAATCGCCTGCTCGAACTGATCAAGGAGAACAACGCCGTCGGCCTCGTGCTCGGCCTGCCGCTGAACATGGACGGGTCCGAAGGTCCGCGCGTGCAGTCCACCCGCGCCTTCGCTCGCAACCTGGCGCAGAAGACCGACCTGCCGATCGCCTTCTGGGACGAGCGGCTCTCCACGGCCGCGGTCACCCGGACCCTGCTCGAAGCCGATGTGCGGCGGAGCAAGCGGGCCGAGGTCGTCGACAAGCTGGCGGCCAGCTACATCCTGCAAGGCGCACTGGAGCGCCTGCGTCGGGGAACGCTCTAGGTCCACCACCAACGTGGAAAATCCACGGACAGGCTGTACATCCTCGCCTGCCCTGCGCTAGACCCCGCCGAACCTGAAGGACCCGAGCGCATGGCACTGACTTCGCCCGCATCGTCCCCCGGCGCCGCTGGCGCCTACCGCGTGCCGTTCCGTCATCGGCACCTGCTCGGCATCAGCCAGCTGAACCAGTACGAAATCGTCGAACTGCTGGATCGCGCCGCGGCAATGATCCCGGTCTCGCGCCAGCCGCGCAAGACCTTGCCGACGCTGTCGGGCAAGACCCAGATCAACCTGTTCTTCGAGCCTTCGACCCGCACCCAGTCGAGCTTCGAGATCGCCGGCAAGCGGCTGGGCGCGCAGGTCACCAACATGTCGGTCCGGACCTCGTCGGTGAGCAAGGGCGAGACGCTGATCGACACCGCTGCGACGCTCAACGCCATGCGCCCCGATGTCATCATCGTCCGGCACGGCGCGTCAGGTGCGGTAGAGCTTCTGAGCCAGAAGGTCGGCTGCTCGGTCATCAATGCCGGGGACGGCGCGCATGAACACCCCACCCAGGCGCTGCTCGATGCCCTCACCATCCGCCAGCATAAGGGCCACCTTGCCGGGCTCACCGTTGCCATCTGCGGCGACATCGCCAATTCACGTGTTGCCCGCTCCAACCTGCTGCTGCTCGGCGCCATGAACGTCCGCACCCGCGTCGTCGCCCCGCGCACCCTGCTGCCGCGCGGCGTCGAAGCGCTTGCCACCGAGGTCTTCACCGACATGCACGAAGGCCTCAAGGGCGCCGATGTGGTCATGATGCTGCGCCTCCAGCACGAGCGCGCCAGCGGCAAGATGATCCCGTCTGTCCGCGAGTACTACCGCTTCTACGGCCTCGACGAGGAAAAACTGGGCTATGCCAAGCCCGACGCAATCGTCATGCATCCCGGCCCGATGAACCGTGGCGTCGAGATCGACCCGGCGATCGCCGATGGCCCGCGCTCGGTCATCACCGAGCAGGTCGAGATGGGCGTCGCCGTGCGAATGGCTGTGCTCGACATCCTCCTTGCCGACCGCGAGGTGGCGCAATGATCGCACCGATCGTCATCGCCAACGCCCGCGTCATCGATCCGGCAACGGGTCGCGATGCTCCCGGCGCCGTGCTGATCGAGAACGGCAGGATCGCCGGCATCACCAACGGAGCGCCGCAAGGCGTTCCGGACGGCGCAGAGCGGATCGACGCACGCGGGCTGATCGTTGCCCCCGGCCTCATCGACATGCGCGTCTTCACGGGCGAGCCCGGTCACGAATATCGCGAAACCCTTGCCACGGCAGCCGACGCTGCAGCGGCCGGCGGTGTCACCAGCTTCGTGCTGATGCCTGACACCACACCGGTCATCGACGATGGCGCGCTGGTCGATTTCATCCTGCGCCGGGCCGAAGCCAAGGCCAGCGTCAATGTCCTCCCCGCCGCCGCCCTGACGCGTGGCCTCCGGGGCGAGGAACTCACCGAATACGGCCTGCTGCAGGAGGCGGGTGCCGTTGCGCTCACCGATGGCCGCGCCTCGATCCAGTCGGCCGGCCTGCTGCGCGTTGCCTTCAGCTATGCCCGCAACTTCGACATGCCGGTCATCCACCAGCCTGCCGAGCGCTCGCTGATCGGCGACGGGGTGATGAACGAGGGGCTGCTCGCCTCCATCTCCGGCCTCAAGGGCATCCCGATCGAGGCCGAAACTATCCCGCTCGCCCGCGACCTGCAGCTGGCCGCCCTCACCGATGTCCGCTACCACGCCGCACAGGTCTCGACTGGTGCCGCCGTCGACTTGCTTGCTGCTGCCAAGCGCCGCTCCAGTCGCGTTTCGGCCGGCATCTCGATCAACAACCTGTCACTCAACGAGAACGACGTCGCGCCCTACCGCACCTTCTTCAAGCTGTCGCCACCGCTCCGCTCCGAGGACGATCGGCGCGCGGTGATCGACGGGCTCAACTCCGGCGCCATCGATACCATCCACTCGGCGCACGACCCGCAGGATTCCGAGGTGAAGCGCCAGCCATTCGCGGAGGCCTCCGATGGCGCGATCGGCCTTGAAACGCTGCTCGCCGCGGCGCTCAGGCTCGTCCACTCGGGCGACGTGCCGCTCCTCACCATCCTGCGCGCCATGACCAGCCGCCCTGCCGAAATCCTCGGGCTCGGCTCCGGCCGCCTCGCCGTTGGCGCGCCGGCTGACCTGATCGTGTTCGACCCGGATTATCCCTGGGTGGTCACCGAGAGCAGCTTCCGCTCGCGCTCGCGCAACACCGTCTTCGAAGGCGCCCGCATGCAGGGGGCCGTCATGCACAGCTTCGTTGCGGGCCGCCCGGTCTTCAGCCATGCTGCCACCCGGGAGGGCGCCGCCACATGAATTTCCTGATCGCGACCGTGCTGGGGTACCTCCTTGGCTCCATTCCTTTCGGCCTGCTGCTGACCCGCTCGGTTGGCATCGACATCCGCTCGGTCGGATCGGGCAATATCGGTGCCACCAATGTGCTGCGCACCGGCAATCGCTGGATGGCCGCCGCGACGCTGCTGCTCGATGCCGGCAAGGGGCTTGTCGCGGTGCTCGTCGCCCGTCAGTTCCTCACCGCCGGCGCCGATTCGGCGCTCGCCGCCGACTTCATCGTCTACGGCGCGGGCGTCGGCGCCTTCTTCGGCCACGTCTTTCCGGTCTGGCTGGGCTTCAAGGGTGGCAAGGGCGTCGCCACCTATATCGGCGTGCTGCTGGGCTGGAGCTGGATCGTCGGCCTGGTCTTCTGCGGCGTCTGGCTGTTGATCGCGGCGACGCGCAAGTTCTCGTCGCTCGCGGCGCTCACTGCCGCGGCGACCGCGCCGGTCTTTGCCTTCGGACTGAGCGGCTTTGCTGCCGGCGGGCCGTCCAGCGAGTCCGCTGCCTTCGCCTTCGCCGCCGCCTGCGCGCTTCTGAGCTTTGTGACCTACTTCAAGCACTGGCCGAACATCCGCCGCCTGATCGATGGCACCGAGCCGAAGATCGGCTCCGAGAAGAAGGCCGGCTGACCAGTGTCCGGCGGCGCGATCCTGCTCACGCCGTCGCAGCGCATCGACTGGCTGCGGCTGATCCGCACCGACAATGTCGGGCCGCAGACCTTCCGCCAGTTGATCAACCGCGAGGGCTCTGCCGAGGCCGCCCTCGCCGCCCTGCCCCAGTTGCTGCAGCGGACCGGCGCCCACGTCCGCATTCCGTCCGTCGCCGAAGCCGAGGACGAGATCGCCGGGCTGGAGCGCTACGGCGCCCGTCTCGTCGCCTCAGGCGAGGCCGACTACCCCGCCCTTCTCAAGTGCATCTCTGGCGCCCCGCCGCTCCTCGCCATCGCCGGCGGGCAGCGCATCGACTGGCGCCGCAACGTCGCCATCGTCGGGGCCCGCAACGCCTCGGCGGCCGGGCAGAAATTCGCCCGCATGCTGGCCAGCGATCTCGGCAATGCCCGCTACACCATCGTCTCCGGCCTTGCCCGCGGCATTGACGCGGCGGCGCATTCCGCCTCCCTTGGCACCGGAACCGTCGCCGTCCTCGCCGGTGGGATGGACCAGGTCTATCCCGCCGAAAACCTGCCGCTGGCCCGCGAAATCCTCGAGAACGGTGGTGCGCTGCTCACCGAAATGCCCCTCGGCTGGGAGCCGCGCGCCCGCGATTTCCCGCGCCGCAACCGTCTCGTTTCCGGCCTGACGCTCGGTACCGTGGTGGTGGAGGCTGCCAAGCGCTCCGGCTCGCTGATCACCGCCCGCCTGGCGCTCGAACAGAACCGCGAGGTGTTTGCCGTCCCCGGCTCACCGCTCGACCCGAGGGCCGAAGGCGGCAATGCGCTGATCCAGCAGGGCGCGCACCTCATCACCAGTGCGCAGGACATCATCGATGTGCTCCGCGATACCGACCCCTCGCGCTCCAGTCTGCTCGAACCCGACTGGCTGCCCGAGACCGATTTCTTAGAGCTCGCGCCGCCCACCGAAGACGAGCGCGCCATCCTGATGGGCTCGCTCAGCGTCACGCCGGTCGCGGTAGACGACGTCATCAAGTCGACCGGTATAGCCACCGGCCGGGTCCAGACCCTGCTGCTTGAGCTCGACCTTGAAGGCCGCGTCGAGTGGTCAAGCGGCCAACTGGTCGCGCTGAAGCCCTGACGGCCGCTCGCGCAGCGTCGCGAGCACGGCGAACCCGGCGGCCGGTACCATCGTGTTCAGCACCCGCACCCAGGCGCCCTCGAAAACGATGACGTCCAGGATCGGGTCGAAGAACGGAGCCGGGAATCGCACATCGGCGAACATGTAGGTCGCCGCACAGGCCGCCGAGATCAGCACGCTCACCCCAAGCAGCGCCAGGGCGCCGGCCCGTCCTGCCGCGGTGCGCGGCCAGGCGAACGCCAGCACCACGGCCAGCACGGGCAGCATGCCGACCAGGTGACGCGGACCGGTGGAGGAGCCGCCATCCCAGTAGAAATAGCTGGCATTGACCAGCAGGAAGCAAAGCGCCACCCCGAGCGTCACCGCGGCAAGCGACCGCAGGTCGGGCCGCTGTCCCATCCGCAACCAGCCGAGTGGCAACAGCAGCAGCACCGGCGCCAGCGGCAGCAGCCCGCGATGCAGCCCGAACAGCACTTCACCGATCACGATGGGATCAGGAACCGTCAGCCCGAAAAGCCCCTGCTTCATCCCCTCGAAGCCAACCACCTGCGAGTAGCCGAGGGTGAAAGGCGAGCCGAACACCATCTGGTTGTAGACCAGCAGCGGCAGCAGCCCGGCCACCCCGCCGAGGCTGGCACCCGCCAGCCGCGCCAGCAGCCGCTCCCGTTCGCCGAACAGATAGTAGAGTGCGATCACGGCCACGGCTGGCGCCGCGACAAGGTCCATCGTCAGGGTGAATCCCAGCAGCAGGCCGAGCACTGGCGGGATCCAGGCTCCCACCCGCCCCCGCGACCACACCGTCAACGCCAGCGCCAGCAGCAGCAGGCTGCCCGTCGCGGCGTGTGCGAAGAAAGCCGTCGACCAGCCGAAGAACGGCGTCCCTAGCGCCAGCGCAGCCGCCGCGAACAAAGCCGCCGCGTCCGGCACCCCGAGCCTCCGGCACAGGAGATAAAGCACCGAAGTCGCGAGCGCCGCCAGCAACCCCACCGTGGAGAGCACCGCCGCGATCATCGCCAGCGGAAACTGCTCCCGGTCCAGCACCCCGGTCGGCGCGCCGAGCAGGTGCCGCGTCAGCGCCACCGCCGGCACGGCCAGCAGCGACAGCCCCGGCGGCTTGTCGGCATAGAAGTGCCCCTCGTGCTCGGCGAGGTCCACCGTCAGGGCGGCATAGTCATCGATGTCGAGCCTGCCCTCGGTCATCGCGAGGGTGAGAGCGAGGCGGGTCACCTGCTGCGGGTTGTAGACGTCCTGCGGCGTGTAGCCGGCGAACGCCAGCAGCGTCAGCAGGAAGATGATGCCGGCCTTGAGGTGTCGCATGCGCCTGGGGGTCCAAATCCAGAGGTCCGCATGCTGCCATCGGAGCGTGAAGATTCTTCCCCCATAGGGGGAATGGCGGGATGGCCGTTTTCGGCTGGTTGACAGCCCCAGACCGCTTCACCATGTTGCGGCCCGTTCGAAAGCCACTCCCTGAAAGCACTATCCCCATGAAGCTCGTCATCGTTGAAAGTCCGGCCAAGGCCAAGACGATCAACAACTACCTCGGCAAGGACTATGAGGTCCTCGCGAGCTTCGGCCATGTCCGCGACCTGCCGGTCAAGGACGGATCAGTGCTGCCCGACGACGATTTCGCCATGATCTGGGAAGTCGATACGCAGTCGAAGAAGCGCCTCGCCGATATCGGCAATGCGCTGAAGAACGCCGACGAACTGATCCTCGCCACCGACCCGGATCGCGAAGGCGAGGCGATTTCCTGGCACGTGCTCGACGTGCTCAGGCAGAAAAAGCTGATCAAGGACAAGCCGGTCAGCCGCGTCGTCTTCAACGCCATAACCAAGGCGGCGATTACCGAGGCGATGCAGCATCCGCGGCAGATCGACGAGCCGCTGGTCAACGCCTACCTCGCCCGCCGCGCCCTCGACTACCTCGTCGGTTTCACCCTGTCGCCCGTTCTGTGGCGCAAGCTGCCCGGC
Organism: Devosia equisanguinis; assembly: GCA_945888565.1. Classification (GTDB taxonomy): domain Bacteria; phylum Pseudomonadota; class Alphaproteobacteria; order Rhizobiales; family Devosiaceae; genus Devosia_A; species Devosia_A equisanguinis_A. The sequence goes on from CAMDAL010000034.1 coordinate 15,065, forward strand.
TCGCGATCGGCCGGCCGCGTCCAGTCCGTGGCATTGCGGATCATTTCGGACCGCGAGCGCGAGATCGAGAAGTTCAAGGCGCAGGAATACTGGTCCATCGGCGCCCGCCTCAGCGAGAAGGGCAAGTCCTTCGAGGCCCGGCTCTACTCGGTCGACGGCAAGAAGACCGACCGGCTCGACGTCGGCAACGCGGCCGATGCGGAAGCCCTGCGCGCAGCGATCGCCGCCGGCACGTTCTCCGTGAGCTCCGTCGACCGCAAGCCGACCAAGCGCAACCCGTACGCGCCCTTCACCACCTCGTCCCTGCAGCAGGATGCGTCGTCGCGCCTCGGCTTCTCGCCGAGCCGCACCATGCAGATCGCCCAGCGTCTGTATGAAGACGGCATCATCACCTACATGCGAACCGACGGCGTGCAGATGGCGCCCGAGGCGATCGACCAGGCCCGCCGGGCTATCGTCAAGGAGTTCGGCGCCGAGTACGTGCCCGAGAAGGCGCGAATCTACCAGACCAAGGCGAAGAACGCGCAGGAGGCCCACGAGGCTATCCGGCCCACGGACATGTTCCGCCACCCCAATACGCTGCGCGGCGATTCAGACCAGCACCGGCTCTACGAGTTGATCTGGAAGCGCACGCTCGCCAGCCAGATGCGGTCGGCCGAAATCGAACGCACCACTGCCGACATCGCCGTCTTCGCCACGACCCGAGACATCGCGCTCAGGGCCATCGGCTCGGTCGTCACCTTCCCAGGTTTCCTGGCGCTTTACGGCGTGCAGGCCAAGGAGGATCGCACCGACGAGGCCGAGGACGACGAGGATAGCCGCGAACTGCCGCCGCTGAATGTCGGCGACCGCCCGAAGCTCGAGGAAGCGCTGATCGAGCAGCACTTCACCCAGCCGCCGTCGCGCTACTCCGAAGCCAGCCTCATCAAGAAGATGGAAGAGCTCGGCATCGGCCGGCCCTCCACCTACGCCGCCACCGTGAGCGTGCTGCAGGACCGGAACTATGTGCGTCTCGAAAAGCGCACGCTCATCCCCGAGGATCGCGGCCGCATCGTCACCGCCTTCCTCGAGAACTTCTTCGCCAAGCTGGTGGAGTACGGCTTCACCGCCGGCCTCGAGGAGAAGCTCGACGAGATTTCCGCCGGCACGCTTAACTGGAAGGACGTGCTGCGCGAGTTCTGGATCGACTTCACGCGGCAGACCGACGACATCAAGGACCTGCGCGTCTCCGAAGTGCTCGATGCGCTCAACGAGTCGCTGAAGGATCATATCTTCCCGGCCAAGGCTGACGGTTCCGATCCCCGCCACTGCCCGAACTGCGGCGAGGGCCAGCTGTCGCTGAAGCTCGGCAAGTTCGGCGCCTTCATCGGCTGCTCGAACTACCCCGAGTGCCGCTATACCCTGCAGCTCTCCGATGCCGCCGCCGGTGGCGCGTCGGAGCCGGGCGCCGGCGACTGCGTGCTCGGCACCGATCCCGAGAGCGGCCTCGAGGTGCTCTTGAAGTCCGGCCGCTTCGGGCCATATGTGCAGCTGGGCGACGGAGACGAGCCGAAACGCTCGTCGCTTCCCAAGGGCTGGGAGCCCGGCAGCCTGACGCTCGAAAAAGCGTTGCAGCTGCTGTCCCTGCCTCGCGACGTCGGCCTCCACCCCGAGTCGGGCAAGCCGATCACCGCCGGCCTCGGCCGCTACGGCCCGTTCGTCCTGCACGATGGCAAGTACGCCAACCTTCCGGATGTGGAAGACGTGTTCACCGTCGGCCTCAA
>CAMDAL010000035.1 GCA_945888565.1 Devosia equisanguinis
GGGAATTGAAGTCGCAATACGGGCACTTGGCGGCGCAGAACGGCCAGTGGACATAGACGCCGAACAGTCCGTTGGTGCGCGGATCGTGGGAATTGTGGCCCTCAGTGCTCAACCGCGCCTCCCAGAACATCGTTGACGAAGAGGCCAAAAGCGCGGGCGCGGTGGCTGAGGCCAACCTCGCCCGGTGCCCAGGAGTGCTTCATTTCGGCCGGCATCTCGCCGAAGGTGATGTCAAAACCCTGCGGCATGAACACCGGGTCGAAGCCGTGGCCCCGCTCGCCGCGCGGCGGCCAGACGATGGTGCCGTCGACCTTGCCGACATAGAGCTGGTCGCGACCATCCGGGTGGGCGAGGCACAGCGTGGCGTTGAAGGCGCCCTTGCGATCGCCCGGCTCAACGGCGCCGGCTGCCTGCAGCGCATCCTCGACGCGGCGCATGCCGACGGCAAAGTCGCGGCCGTTTGGGGTTTCGGCCCAGTTGGCGGTGTAGACGCCCGGCTTGCCGCCGAGCGCATCGATAGAGAGGCCCGAATCGTCGGCCAGCGCGATCAGCCCGGAGGCTTTTGCCGAGGCGTGCGCCTTGATCCGGGCGTTCTCGACGAAGGTGGTGCCGGTCTCGTCGGGCTCGGGCAGGCCGAGTTCGCCGGCCGAGACGATATCGAGCCCGAACGGGGCCAGAAGTTCCTGGAATTCGCGCAGCTTGCCCGCATTGTGGGTCGCCAGCACCAGCCGGTCGCCGCGCCGCAATGTGAGCTTGTCCGCCATTACGCGAGTACCGCCTGTTGAATCGCCGTCAGTTCGCCAATGCCTTTTTCGGCCAGCGTCATCAGGCTGTTGAGCTCGTCGCGGCTGAACGGCACCTGCTCGGCGGTGCCCTGGATTTCGACGAACTTGCCGCCGCCGGTGAGCACGAAGTTGGCGTCGGTGTGGGCCTCGACATCCTCGAGATAGTCGAGGTCGAGCACCGGGGCGCCACGGTAGATGCCGCAGGAGATGGCAGCGACCGAATCACGCAGCACAACGCCCTTGGTGAGCTTGCGCTCCTCCAGCCAGCGGATCGCTTCGACCAGCGCCACGTAGGCGCCGGTGATCGAGGCCGTACGGGTGCCGCCATCGGCCTCGAGCACGTCGCAGTCGATGGTGATCTGGTTTTCGCCCAGCGCCTGCATGTCGACGACAGCGCGCAGGGCGCGGCCGATCAGGCGCTGGATTTCCTGGGTGCGGCCGGTCTGCTTGCCGGCGGCAGCCTCGCGGCGGTTGCGGCTGTCGGTGGCGCGCGGCAGCATGCCGTATTCGGCGGTCACCCAGCCCAGACCCGAACCGCGCCGCCAGCTGGGCAGCGTGGTTTCGACCGAGGCGGTGACGAACACCTTGGTGCGCCCGAAGGTGACGAGGCAGCTGCCTTCGGCCTTGGGGGCGACATTGCGTTCAAGGGTCACGGCCCGCATCTCGTCAGGCTGGCGTCCGGATGGGCGCATCAAATCACTCGATATAATTGGCGTTAACCGCCTCTTAACCCTCGCGAGGGGTGGGAACAAGCTTGCGGCGCTTGGCGGACCACCGCTTTCGGCCTAAATGGTGAATATGGCAGATCGCGGAAGAGCTCCCGAAGACGTCCTGGCGGTCCTGAATTCCCGCAGCCAGGACATTTTTCGCAAGCTGGTTGAACGCTACCTCGAAACCGGCTCGCCCGTCGCCTCACGCGACCTGGCTCGCATGCTGAGCACCGGGCTGTCGCCCGCCTCGGTGCGCAACGTCATGGCCGATCTGGAGGATCTCGGGCTGATCGCCGCCCCCCACACGTCGGCGGGCCGCCTGCCGACGCAACAGGGGTTGCGCTTCTTCGTCGACGCCATGCTGGAGGTTGGGGCGGTCGACGAGGCGGAGAAGGCCCAGATCGCCCAGCAGATGCACGCACCCTCGGGGTCGAGTGGCATCGAGGAGCTGCTCACCGAAGCGAGCCAGCTGCTCTCGGGCCTCTCGCATGGCGCCGGCGTGGTGATTGCGCATAAATCCGACCTCATCCTGAAGCACATCGAGTTCATCCGCCTCGATGCCGAGCGGGCCATGGTGGTGCTGGTGGGCGACGATGGCACGGTGGAGAACCGCGTGCTGCCGCTGCCGGCCGGCCTGACCGCCAGCACGCTGACGCAGGCGTCGAACTACCTGGCGCACCTGGCGGTCGGGCGAACGCTGGCCGAAACGCGCAAGGCGATCCAGCAGCAGCGCGAGGAAACGCTGCACGAACTCGACGAACTGAGCCGCAAGCTGGTGGAGGCCGGGCTGGCGACGCTGGCCGATTCGGGCACCGCCTCGCCGCCGACGGTGATCGTGCGGGGGCGCGCCAACCTCATCAACGACACCATGGCGTCCGAGGAAATCCACCGGGTGCGACAGTTGTTCGACGAGCTGGAAAGCCGCGAGGGGCTGATCGACCTGCTCGGTGACGCCGAGAAGGCGCAGGGGGTGAAGATCTTCATCGGCTCGGAGAACAAGCTGTTCTCGCTCTCGGGATCGTCGGTGATTCTCTCGCCCTACAAGGACGCCAACCAGAAGGTGGTCGGTGTGCTCGGCGTCATCGGGCCGACGCGGCTGAATTATGCCCGGGTTGTGCCGGTGGTCGACTATACGGCCAACGTCATCTCGTCGATCATGAGCCGCAAAGGCTGAGGCGGAAAACAAGCAAGGGTTGAATCTTCCGCCCCATTGTCCGATATCGGGGCCAGTTCCCGCCGCCACAGGCGGCCTATTTTTCCCAGGCCAGTGATGAACGACGATACCAGCAAGCCCGAGGACAACAAGCCGACGCCCGAGGCCGCGAACGATGCCGCGCCCGACATGCAGGCCGACGCCACCAACGACGCCGAGGCCGATCCGGTGGAGACCCTGCGGGCCGAGAACGCCGAGCTGCGTGACCGTCTGCTGCGCTCGGTCGCCGACATGGAGAACCTGCGCAAGCGCACCGAGCGTGAGATCGGCGATACCCGCTCCTACGCCATCGCCGGCTTCGCCCGCGACATGCTGACGGCGACCGATTCGCTCAGCCGCGCCCTGATGATGCTGCCGCACGAGGCCCGCGAAGCCGCCGACGCGACCACCAAGTCGCTGATCGAAGGCATCGAGATGACCGAGCGCGAGATGCAGCGGCTGCTCGCCAAGCACGGCGTCAAGCCGATCGAGGCCGAGGGCCAAAAATTCGATCCGCACAAGCACCAGGCGATGTTCGAGGTCCCCGACCCGACCCGCCCGGAAGGCACGGTCGTTCAGGTGGTGCAGGCAGGCTTCGCTATCGGCGACCGCGTCCTCCGCCCAGCCATGGTCGGCGTCGCCAAGGGCGGCGGCGCAACAGGCCAGCCTGCCGAAGGCAGCATCGACAAGAGCGTGTAAGGTTCGGAGCTCCGGGAAACGAAAAAGGGCGCTCCAGCGCCCTTTTTGGTGGGCCTAGAACCACATATCCCGGACCTTGCGACCATCGCGCGCTATGCCGGTGAAGGTATCAAGACCGTCGAAGTGGTCGATGGGGAGGCCGGCCACCGTCTCCGGGTCGGCGAGCCGCACATTGACCGCCATCCGTCGACGCCCGTCGTGGCCTACCGAAATGCTGCGCCAGTAGGCGACGCAGCCGCAGGCAGCGCAGAAATGAAAGGCGAGGCCAGCTTCGCCGCGCATGTATGTGCTTGTTGCTCCCGTGGCCGAAACATCAATTCCTTCATGGCCGTAAATCCACAGCGCACCATAACGCCGGCAAACCGTGCAGTTGCACGAGGTCGCGCCGTCGGGCTTCGCTTCGAATCGCCAATGAACCGCGCCGCAGTGGCAACTACCTTCAAGCATTCTCATTCTCCACAAATGAAGACGAGGCCGGATTGCCGGAGAGCGGCCCTCTCGAGGCGCTACGGCGTTACCAGAATTGGACAATCGGTCGTCACGTCGTGCGGCGCCTGCGGCGAGTCGATCTCTTCGAGAACTCGTTCGGCGTACGACTCGATAAGTGCCCCGGTGCCATCGGCATCGAGGCCTGAGGCAGCAAGGAGAGTTGCGGCGCGGTCGAGCAGTTGGTCGGACCATTGCTGATAATCGTCGGACTCGGTGGCGTTGCCGGCGTCGGCGGCATCGGCGGCGAGCCAGTAGAAGGCGCTGCCGCACCAGAGCAGACGCTCGGCTTCGGGCGGAACGTCGTCGGCCGCCCGCACCGGGGCGACGACCGAAACCAGAAGCAGCACCAGCAACAGGCAGCGCATGGGATGTTTCCTCAGGCGATGTCGCCGGCGACGATGCGGTTGACGCCGGCCGCGTTCATGTCAGCCCAGGCCTGGGCCAGCGACCCGCCGTTGTCGATGGCGCGGCAGGCATCTTCGATCACATAGGTCTCGAAGCCCGCAGCGCGGGCATCGAGTGCGGTCCAGGCGACGCAGAAATCGGTGGCGAGGCCGACGACGAACAGCCGCCGGATACCCCGCTCCCGCAGGTAGCCCTCGAGGCCGGTCTTGGTCTTGCGATCCGCTTCCTCGAAGCCCGAGTAGCTGTCGATCACCTCGTGATAGCCCTTGCGGATGGTCAGCTGGCTGTGCGGCAGCTCGATATCCTTCGAGAACTGCGCCCCATGGGTGTCCCACACGCAGTGGTCGGGCCACAGCACCTGTGGGCCATAGGGGAGGCCGATCACGTCGAAGGGCTGGGTGCCCGGGTGGCTCGAGGCAAAGGATATGTGGCCGGGCGGGTGCCAGTCCTGCGTCATCACGACGTTGTCGAAGCGGCGGCCGAGCCGATTGATCGGGATGATGATCTCGTCGCCGCCGGTGACGGCCAGGCTGCCGCCCGGCAGGAAATCGTATTGCAGGTCGACTACGAGCAGGAGATCGTCGGGGCGCGGGGTGATCGGCATGAGGCTCCAGTCTTCCTATTGCCCGAGCAGGGCTTTGCAATCTTCGAAACTGGGCGACTGGTCGCTGTCGTTCCAGCTGCCGCCATTGACGACGCGGGACACGCTGGCCTCCAGCTTCTGCCGGTAGGCGAGGAGGGCCGGGTCGGAGTAGCCCGACTCAAGATAGATCGGCAGCGCGCGCTGAATGAGGCGGTGTGCGCCCTCTACATAAGGCTCTGCCATGGCAAGCTTTTCGGGCGAAGCGTCGGCCGGCTCGTCGGCCACCATCAGTTCGAACGCCGTACCGCACCAGAGATCGCGTTCGGCATCGGGCGGGACCTCCTGCGCGAGGGCGGCAACAGGCGCGAGAACCAGCAGGAGAGCGGGCAGGTAGCGCATCGGCAAGTCAATCATCCCGGTCGTCAGCATCCGATTTTAGACCACAAGGGGTAAACGGACCACAACCGTTTGCCACTTCGAGAGAGCGGCAGAAGCATTGGCTAACCAGTCGCGCAGCCAGTCTTGAAGCGAAATCGGCTAAAATGCTAGGCACGCCCGGTGGTCCGGCTGTTCGGAACACATCATGGGGGATTCCTTTGAATCTGAAGATTTGCGGCGTGCTCGCCGCCATCGGCCTCGCGGCCACGCCTGCGGCCTCGTTTGCCGAAGACCTGACTTTCGTCCTCACCAACGCCTCATCCTACCCGATCAAGAGCTTCTTCAGCTCGCCCGCCGACGTGGACAACTGGGAAGAATACGTGTTCGGCGAAAACTACCTGCCGTCGGGCAACCAGGTGAACGTCACCATAGGTGATGGCCGCGAGCAGTGCATCTACGACCTGAAGTTCGTGCTCGAGGACGATTCCGAGTTCATCGAGAGCGGCGTCGATCTGTGTGAACTGGGCGAGTACACACTGTCGGATTCGCAGTAGGCGGCCAGAGGGCCAGCAGCGCTCCCCAAAACACCGGGCCGGCGCTCCCCAGGGGACATGCCGGCCTGACCAACGTGCCTCCGGAATTTCCGACAGCCAGCTTGCACCCCCCCAGACCCCCTCCTATATAGCCCTCAAGGCCCGGTAACGGGTCAATCGAAGTTTATCTCAACAACGGGAATCCGGACTCCCGGCCACGGGGTCAAGGAACTGCCGACAGGGGTTCCATCCGGTTTCGCCAGACAAAGAGGCAGGACATGGGTAAAGTAATCGGTATCGATCTCGGTACGACCAACAGCTGCGTTGCCGTCATGGACGGCGCGACTCCCAAGGTCATCGAGAATGCCGAAGGCGCGCGTACCACGCCTTCGATGGTGGGTTTCACCAAGGACGGCGAGCGCCTGGTCGGCCAGCCGGCCAAGCGCCAGGCGGTCACCAACCCCGAAGGCACGCTGTTCGCGGTCAAGCGCCTGATCGGCCGGCGCTACAACGACCCGATGGTCGAAAAGGACAAGGGCCTCGTGCCCTTCAAGATCGTCCAGGGCGACAATGGCGACGCGTGGGTCGACGTCAATTCCAAGAAGTACTCGCCGTCCGAAGTGTCGGCGATGATCCTCACCAAGATGAAGGAAACCGCGGAGTCGTATCTCGGCGAGCCGGTCACCCAGGCGGTGATCACGGTGCCTGCGTATTTCAACGATTCGCAGCGGCAGGCCACCAAGGACGCCGGCAAGATCGCCGGCCTCGAAGTGCTCCGCATCATCAACGAGCCGACGGCGGCAGCGCTGGCCTACGGCCTCGACAAGAAGAATACCGGCATGATCGCGGTCTATGACCTCGGCGGCGGCACGTTCGACGTGTCGGTGCTCGAGATCGGCGACGGCGTGTTCGAGGTGAAGTCGACCAATGGCGACACCTTCCTCGGCGGCGAAGACTTCGACATGCGCCTCGTCGACTACTTCTCCGACGAGTTCAAGAAGGACCAGGGTATCGACCTGCGTAAGGACAAGCTTGCGCTGCAGCGCCTGAAGGAAGCGGCGGAAAAGGCCAAGATCGAGCTCTCGAGCTCGACCCAGACCGAAGTCAACCTGCCCTTCATCACCGCCGATGCCTCGGGCCCGAAGCACCTGACGCTGAAGCTCACCCGCGCCAAGCTGGAAAGCCTGGTCGAGGACCTGATCCAGAAGACGGTCGATCCCTGCAAGCAGGCCCTCAAGGATGCCGGCCTTTCGGCCGCGCAGATCGACGAAGTCGTGCTGGTCGGCGGCATGAGCCGCATGCCCAAGGTGCAGGAAATCGTCAAGCAGCTGTTCGGCAAGGAGCCGCACAAGGGCGTTAATCCTGATGAAGTGGTCGCCATGGGCGCCGCCATCCAGGCCGGCGTGCTGCAGGGCGACGTCAAGGACGTGCTGCTGCTCGACGTGACCCCGCTGTCGCTCGGCATCGAGACGCTGGGTGGCGTGTTCACCCGCCTGATCGACCGCAACACGACGATCCCGACCAAGAAGAGCCAGACGTTCTCCACCGCCGAGGATTCGCAGTCGGCCGTGACCATCCGGGTGTTCCAGGGTGAGCGCGAGATGGCGGCGAACAACAAGCTGCTCGGCAACTTCGACCTCGCCGGCATTCCCCCGGCGCCGCGCGGCGTGCCGCAGATCGAGGTGACGTTCGACATCGACGCCAACGGCATCGTCAACGTCTCGGCCAAGGACAAGGGCACCGGCAAGGAGCAGGTGATCCGCATCCAGGCGTCGGGCGGTCTTTCGGACGCCGACATCGAGCGCATGGTCAAGGAAGCCGAGGCCAACGCCGAGGGCGACAAGAAGAAGCGCGAGGCGGTCGAGGCGAAGAACCAGGCCGAATCGATGGTCCACTCGACCGAAAAGTCGCTCAAGGACTATGGCGACAAGGTTTCGGCCGAGGACAAGCTGGCGATCGAGACGGCGCTCAACGACGTGCGCAATGTGCTCGAGAGCGACGACGCCGAGCAGATCAAGGAAAAGACCGCGGCGCTGGCCGAAGTCTCGATGAAGCTCGGCGAGGCCATGTACAAGGCGTCGCAGGCGGAAGCCGAGGCCAAGGCTTCGGGCAGCGACCAGGCAGCCGACGACGATGTCGTCGATGCCGAGTTCGAAGAGGTCAAGGACGACAAGAAGTCGGCCTGATCCTGACGGCGTGAATTGCGAAAGGCCCGGAGCGATCCGGGCCTTTCTGCATTTCGGCGGTCATCTTCTGACGCTCTCCGGAAGACGACAATCCGGCGTGTCACGTGAATCCCCGACGGGGATGGCGGTGCCCCGTCATCTCGAAATGGCCATTGGACTGCCCAACTCTCTTCACATCGAGCGCTACAGTCGGCGGTCTTCGAGAGGGGTGCCCGAACCGTCAGCGGCGGGGCGCCTGCGGGGGGATGTGCGGGTCTGGGGTCGGACCGTGGCATCCGGGTTGGCAATTGAAGAGGACTTCGCCATGACATCGGTGGAAGTGCGCGCGTTCGCTGCCAATGGCGGGCGGGATGCAATGGCGCCGGACAAACCGGCGGCTGAGCGGCTCGATGCCGACATGCGGCATGTGCTGTCGATCCTGGGGCAGATGGGCGGCAGGCCGATTGAGTCGCTGCGGACCCCAGAGGCACGGGCACAGCCACGGCTCGACATGGCGCTGCGCCGCATCCTGCGCGACAGCCACGACGACCACGGCATCAATATGGAGATGCGGCTGATCCACGGCCCGGCCGACGATATCCGCGCGCGGATCTACACGCCGCAGGCCGAGGCCGGCGCGCCGCGACCGCTGATCCTCTACTTCCACCCTGGCGCCTTCGTGCTCGGCGATGTGGACCACTATGACGCCACGCCGCGCGGTCTGGCGCAGCGAACGGGGGCGGTTGTCGTATCGTCGCACTATCGGCAGGCGCCAGAGCACCGCTTTCCCGCGGCGCACGAGGATGCGTTTGCTGCGTGGAGCTGGCTCGGCGAGCATGCTGCGAGCCTCGGCGCTGATCCGGGCCGGATCGCGGTGGTCGGCGAGGGGTCCGGCGCCAACCTGGCGGTCAACGTGGCGCTGAAGGCCAAGGCGCAGGACGGGAGGCGGCCGATCCACCTTGGGCTGGTGACGCCCATGGCGACGCTGACCTTCGATCTGCCGTCGCACCTCGAGATCGACGACACCGGGCCGTTCCGCACCGAGACGTTCAAGTGGGCGGCGCGGAAACTGCTGCGCAACAAGGACGATGCGCGCGACCCGCGGCTCGAACTGATCGAGCGCGGTGACCTTGGCGGCCTGCCGCCGGCCACCATCATCCTGGCCGAGGCCGATCCGTTGCGATCGGAGGGGGAGGCGCTGGCCGACCAGATGCGCCGTTCGGGCGTGTGGGTGGATGCCACCACCTACGATGGGGTGACGCACGGGTTCTTCGGGCTTTACCAGGTGGTCAACAAGGCGATGTTCGCGCAGGGGCAGCTGGCGCGGAACCTCGCGGCAGCGTTCGAGTCGTAGCCACTCCCCGCCCAAATGCACATTCGGCCTGCGACTTGCTGCCAATAGAGTTGAACCGCGCCTCCACTATGGTAATAGCGCGGGATCACACCTATCTAGGCCGGATGCCCGGGCGCGGGGGCAGCACCGGTATTGGGGACACAGCCGATTGGCGAAACGCGATTTTTATGAAGTGCTGGGTGTGCCCAAAGGCGCCGATGAGGCGACACTAAAGGGCGCATACCGCAAGCTTGCCATGCAGTTCCATCCGGATCGCAATCCGGGGAATGACGAGGCGGAGCACAAGTTCAAAGAGATAAGCGAGGCGTACGACACGCTGAAGGACCCGCAGAAGCGCGCGGCCTATGATCGATTCGGCCATGCGGCCTTCGAGAATGGCGGCGGGCGCGGTCCCGGGGGGTTCGGCCCCGAGTTCACCTCGTCGATGTCGGACATCTTCGAGGACATCTTTGGCGATTTCATGGGCGGCCAGCGCGGCGGCGGCCGGGGTGGCCAGAGCCGGCTGCGCGGCTCGGATCTGCGCTACAACCTCGAAATTTCGCTGGAAGAAGCGTTTATCGGCCGCACCGTCGATATCGACGTACCGACGCTTGCCGGCTGCGAGACCTGCGACGGCACCGGCGCCAAGCCCGGCACCGGCATGTCGACCTGCCGCCACTGCAACGGGCAGGGCAAGGTGCGCGCGGCACAGGGCTTCTTCACCATCGAGCGGACCTGCCCGGTCTGCAACGGCCGCGGCCAGATCCTCGAGCAGCCCTGCACCGATTGCGGTGGCCAGGGCCGGCGCCAGCAGAACCGGACGCTGAGCGTCGATATCCCCAAGGGCATCGAGGATGGCACGCGGATCAGGCTCGCCAACGAGGGCGAGGCCGGCTTGCGCGGCGGGCCACCCGGCGACCTCTACATCTTCATCTCGATCAAGCCACACGACCTGTTCGTCCGCGACGGTGCCGACCTTTACGCCCGCGTGCCGATTGCCATGACCACGGCGGCGCTCGGCGGCGAGTTCGAGGTGCCGACGCTCGACGCGACGCGGGCGCGGGTGAAGGTGGCGCCGGGCACGCAGCCGGGGCAGCGCGTCCGGCTGAAGGCCAAGGGCATGCCGGTGCTGCGATCCAAGGATTTCGGCGACCTCTACGTGCAGCTCGATGTCGAGACGCCACAGAGCCTGAGCAAGCGCCAGCGCGAGCTGCTGGAAGAGTTCGAACGGGAATCGACGCGGGAGAACTCGCCGACCTCGGGCGGCTTCTTCGACAAGCTGAAATCGCTGTTCGAGAACTGACGGCCCTGCTTCAGAATTGACCGGGCGGCCCTTCGCGGCCGACCGGTTTTCGGCTATCGCTTGCCCATGAGCGAACCATCTTCTCCCAGGACTGCCATCACCCTTTGCGGCTCGCTGCGGCGAGGCTCGGTCAACGAAATCCTGCGGCGGCATGTGTCGCAGGAATTGCGGGCGGCGGGGGTCGCAGTGACCGACCTCAGCCTTGGCGATTTCGAGATGCCGATCTTCAACGAGGACCTCGAGGCGGAACATACGCCCGAGAGCGCGGGGCGGCTGGCCGAGCCGTTCCGCAGCCATGACATCGTGTTCCTCGCCACCCCCGAGTATAATGGCGGGCTGCCGCCCCTGGTGGTGAACACCATCGCCTGGCTCAGCCGGCAGAAACCGAGCCCGTTCCGGCATGCCGTGTTCGGTATCGGCGGGGTGAGTTCGGGAAAGTATGGGACCATATGGGCCCAGTCGCACCTGCGGGAAACGCTGACCAAGATCGGGGCGCTGGTGGTGCCGACGCTGCTCGGCGTGGGCCCCGACAGCACGGCGTTCGATGCGGATGGCGCACCGGTGGAACCGGCGATCAAGTCCAAGGTCGGGCAGATGGTGCGCGAGCTGACGCACTTCTCCCGCGGCGGCATCTAGCAGAACGATAAGCGAACTCATCCATTCGGCCCTGGGGATAACCCTGGGGACAATGTTGGCCGCCGTATCGGTTTCGTTCCGGCCTGCCGCTTACGGCTTTCTGGCCGGGTCCCAGTCGGCGAGGCCGAAGAGGTCGATGGCGTCGTCGAGCGCCAGCTTGAGGCGATCGAGGCGGGGGGCCTCGTGATCCACATCGCGTAGGCGCATCGGGCCGGCGAGCGGGACTTCGGCCAGCAGCTGGCGGGCCTTGTCGGTCAGGGCGACGAGGCGGGCGCGCTTGTCGCTGGGGTCGGTGCGGACGGTGACGAGGTCCATGCGGCGCAGTTCGTCGATCGACTGGCCGAGGGTCGCCGGGTGCATGACCAGCGCCTTGCGCAACGCCGCCAGCGGCAGCTGCGGGCGCTCGGCACAGATGCGCAGGACGGAGAGCTGCAGGCCGGTAATGCCGTGCCGCTTCTTCAGCTCGAGTTGGAAGGCGTCGATTGCACGTTCCAGGCGCACCCACGATACGATGGCGGAAAGCGCCTGTTGCTGCACGAAAAACACTCCGAGTCGGCCGAACTGGCCGGACCTTATGGCGGCATAATATGGGGTACAAGCCTTGACCGGAACTTGACTACTCTCGCCGATGCATGCCAGTGACCTGAAAATCCGGAGACATCGCCATGGCAGGTACCCTGATCGTCGCCCTCGACCTCGAGACACGAGGCGAGGCGGAAAGTCTGATCGCGCGGCTCGGCGACAGCGTCGATTTCTACAAGATCGGCTACCAGCTGTTTTATGGCGGCGACGGGCTGAACCTGGGCAAGGCGCTGCTGGCCGCCGGCAAGCGGGTGTTCTTCGATTTGAAGCTGCTCGATATCGACAACACCATCGAAAAGGGCGTCGGCGCCATCGCGAAGACCGGCGCGACGATGCTGACCGTGCACGCCTACCCCAAGACCATGCGGGTCGCGGCGAGGGCGGCGGCGGGCTCGGGGCTGTCGGTGCTGGGGGTCACGGTGCTGACCTCGATGGATGATGGCGACCTCGCCGAGGCGGGGTATTCGCGCGATGCGGCGGGGCTGGTGGCGCTCAGGGCGCAGCAGGCCGTAGACGCCGGGATCGGCGGGCTGGTGTGCGCGGCGGCCGAGGCGGAGATGGTGCGCGGGATCGTCGGCACGAAGCTCTCGATCGTGACGCCGGGGATCCGGCCGGCGGGTTCGGCGGTGGGCGACCAGAAGCGGGTGATGGGGCCGGCGGCGGCTATCGCGGCCGGGGCGACGCACCTGGTGGTGGGCCGGCCGATCACCGCTGCGGCCGATCCGATGGAGGCGGCGCGTGGCATTCTTGCGGAAATGGCTGGCGGCACGCGGTTCGCCTGAGGTATCAGGCGGCTTCACGGGGGAGTTCCTGATGCCTGACTTGAGGATTGCGATCGCCGGTGCCGGCGGCAAGATGGGGCAGGCCAACATCCGTGCCGTGCTGCAGACGCCGGGGCTGAAGCTGTTCTCGGCCTTCGACCGGATCGGGTCAGGCGTGGTGGGCAAGGATGCCGGCGAACTCGTGGGGGCCGAGACTAGCAACGTGCTGGTCGGCGACCATATCGAGGCGGCGCTCGCCGGGGCGCAGGCGGTGATCGATTTTACCGCGCCGGCCAATTCGGTTGCGATCGCCAAGAAGGCGGCGGAACGTGGGCTGGTGCATATCATCGGCACCACGGGCTGCTCGGAAGACGACGACGAAGCGATCCGCAAGGCGGCGAAGGCCGGGGCGCGGATCGTCAAGGCCGGGAATTTCTCGCTGGGCGTCAACCTGCTGCTGGGGCTGGTGGAAAAGGCGGCGCGCGAACTGCCCGGCTTCGACATCGAAATCCTGGAGATGCACCACAACCGGAAGGTGGATGCGCCATCGGGCACGGCGCTGATGCTGGGCGAGGCGGCCGCCAAGGGCCGTGACATAACATTGTCTGATCATTCGGTGCGCTCGCGCGACGGGCACACCGGGGCGCGGCCAGAGGGCACGATCGGCTTTGCCACCTTGCGCGGTGGCAACGTGATCGGCGAGCATAGCGTTATTCTTGCCGGGCCGTCGGAGCGGATCGAGCTGAGGCACATTGCCGACAACCGGGCGCTGTTCGCCGAAGGCGCCGTTCGCGCCGCGCTCTGGGCTGCTAACCAGAAGCCGGGCTTTTACACCATGGCCGATGTGCTCGGCTTCAACGCATAGGACCTCTCAGATGACCGGAACGCTGATCCTTGTCCGCCACGGCCAGAGCGACTGGAACCTCAAGAACCTGTTCACCGGGTGGAAGAACCCCGAGTTGACCGAACAGGGCATCGGGGAAGCGCGCGCCACCGGCACGAAGCTGAAGGCGGCGGGCTATGTGCCCGACGCGTATTTCACCTCGGCGCTCCGCCGGGCGCAGCACACGCTGGACCTGATCCTCGAGGAACTCGGGATCACCGAGGTGACGATCACCCGCTCGATCAAGCTCAACGAGCGGGACTATGGCGACCTGACCGGCCTCAACAAGGACGACGCGCGGGCCAAGTGGGGCGAGGAGCAGGTGCTGCTCTGGCGCCGTTCGTTCGACGTGCCGCCGCCGGGCGGCGAGAGCCTGAAGACTACCGCGGAGCGCACCCTGCCCTACTACGAGGCGGTGATCGTGCCGCTGCTCCAGGCCGGCAAGACGGTGCTGGTGGCCGCGCATGGCAACTCGCTGCGCTCGATCGTGATGGCGGTCGAGGGGCTGACGCCCGACGAAATCCTGAAGCGGGAGATCGGGACGGGGGAGCCGGTGGTTTACCGCATCGGGGCGGATGGGAAGCTGGCGGAGAAGGTGGCGATCTGATCGCCTGAACGGACCGGAACGGCCCGCTCCCGACCTCCCCATGAAGACACGGTTGTTCAAGCCGCTGTCACCCTCCCCCTTGCGGGGAGGGTACCGAAGCTTAGGCGCGCCAGCGCCTTAGCGGCAGGTAGGGAGGGGGTTCCACCGAGGGTGTTGTATCGGAACCAACCTCGGTCATACCCCCTCCTAGCTCTGCTACGTCGCTGTCGCTCCTAGCGACGCTACCTCCCCCGCAAGGGCGAGAGGTGGTCAGTGGCCTATGTCATTCGTAGGCGATTGGCCGTCCCGGGTTGCCTTAGCCGCCCGTTACGCCGCTTTCCCAGCCCAGAATCGCCCGTTTCCGGGGCAGGCCCCAGTGGTAGCCGGTGAGGGCGCCGGATGAGCCGACGACGCGGTGGCAGGGGACGACGAAGCTGATCGGGTTCTTGCCGACGGCCGCGCCGACAGCGCGGGGGGCGGAGGGGCGGCCGATGTGCCGGGCGACGCTCTGGTAGGTGGTGGCCCGGCTGACCGGGATCTTCAGCAGGGTTTCCCAGACCTGCACCTCGAAATCAGTGCCGATAAGAAAGACCCTGATCGGCTGGTCGGGGTTCCAGCGGGCGGGGTCGAAGACCCGCGCGGCGATGGGGGCGATGGCGGCATCGTCGCGGCGGTAGGTGGCGTTGGGCCAGCGGTTGGCGAGATCGGCGAAAGCCTGATCCACTGTCATGCCGCTATCGGCGAAGCCGATGCCGGAGAGGCCATAGTCGGTGGTGGTGAGAACCGCCGTGCCGAAGGGCGACGGGGCGGCGCCCCAGGTCATATCGAGGCCCCCGCCCCGGGCCCGGTAGGCGCCGGGCGGCATGGCTTCGTGGGTGACGAACAGGTCGTGCAGCCGCGAGGTGGAGCTGAGTCCGACCTCGTAGGTGGTGTCGAGGACGCTTGCGTCAGCCGCGAGCAGCTTCTTGGCGTGATCGAGGGCGACGCATTGCGCGAAGCTTTTGGGTGATAGCCCGCACCAGCGGCGGAAGAGATCGGTCAGCTGGCGTTCGGTGAGGCCCAGCACGTGGGCGAAACGCGGCAGGTCGATCTCGTCGGGCTGCGTCTCGCTGAGATAGGCGATGGCGGCGCGGACGGCTTCGTAGTCCGAGTTGGCGATGAGGGTGTCGTGTTTCATGATGTCGCGACTGTAGGCGCGCCAATTGTGGCAGGCCACCCGGATTTCACGTGAAACAATTCTGGCCCGCAGTCAGGTGCGGGCGCGCTTCAGGGCGGTGCCGAAGGCCTTGGCGAAGCTCGACTTTTCGTCCTGGTTGAGGAAGGCGCCGAGGACGACGTCGCGATCGCGGGTGCGGAGGTGCAGGCCGGTGGTACGCTCGTTGAAGTCGCGATCGACCACCAGCTTGACGAAACTGGGGTTGAACCGCACCAGGGTTTCCTTGCCGGCGCCATCGACCTGCTTCACCTCGAGCTGGTCGCGCCACAGGGTGACGAGTTCGTAGCGCTTGCCATCGTTGAGCGAAGCCCACATGGCCCAGGCGATGAGCGCGAAATCGAGCCCGAGCAGGCCGACCACCGGCCAGGCACCGAGCGAGTAAAAGGCGATGGCGGGTACGGTGAGACCAACGGCCATTATGGCCAGGACAATACGAAACCCGCGCCGGCCGAGCGACCGGTGCGGCGTCAGCCTGGCAGCAAAAAGCGGGCGTGCTTGCGTTTGCGTCGTCATCTTGGGCATCACTATAGGCTCAGAATCGGGATGACGGGAATGGCGCCAAGAAAATTGAAGAGACTCCCGAAAACAGATGTTGAAGCCATTTTCGGCGCTTTTGCGGCAGCCAACCCCGAACCGAAGGGCGAACTGGACTATGTGAACCCGTTCACGCTGCTGGTGGCGGTAGTGCTTTCGGCGCAGGCGACGGATGTTGGCGTCAACAAGGCAACGGCCGGTTTGTTCCCGATAGCGGATACGCCGGAGAAGATGGTGGCCCTCGGAGTCGAGGCGATCGAGCAGCGGATCAAGACCATCGGGCTGTTCCGGGGCAAGGCGAAGAACGTCTTCGCGCTCTCCAACATATTGATCGAGCACCATGATTCGCAGGTGCCGCAGGATCGGGCGGCGCTCGAGGCGCTACCGGGCGTGGGGCGGAAGACGGCCAATGTGGTGCTCAATATCGGCTTCGGGCAGCCGACCATTGCGGTGGACACCCACCTTTTCCGGGTGGCGAACCGCACCGGCATGGCGCCGGGGAAGACGCCGCTGGCGGTGGAACTGGGACTGCTGAAGGTGGTGCCCGAGCAATACCTGCTGCACGCGCACCACTGGCTGATCTTGCATGGGCGCTATGTGTGCAAGGCGCGGAAGCCGGAGTGCTGGCGCTGCGCGATCGCGCCATGGTGCCGGTTCGAGCCGAAGACGCCGGAGCCGAAGGCCTCCGCCCCGAAAGCGGCCTGAAATTGCCGTGAAGGTGAACGGCGCCTGGAGGTAAATGAACGTTTACTTACTCCTCACACGTGCTGGCTAGACTATCCCTCTACAGAGCCAGCACGCCCCTCCACCACCCTAAGGGTGGCCCTTCGAGCATAGCTCTCAGGGCCTTCTCACCTAAAATCGCTCCACTGGAGCGATTTTGCCTTAGGCCCAGTTCGAAGCCCCTCCCCGTGGCTTCGCCACAGTGGAGGACCACTCTCGCCCTCGGCGCGTTATGTGATCGGTGTTTACATGGTGCCGTAGCCCTTCGCCATGGCGGCGGCGAAGATCGGGA
>CAMDAL010000036.1 GCA_945888565.1 Devosia equisanguinis
GTTGCCGACAATGCGGATCTCGTCAGCCGACACGCTCTCGACAAGCTGGTTGAGAATAGCCGACGACTCCAGGAACGCCCGGATGTAGTTGAACACCCCTTGTGCCTGCACGCGGGAAGCGGCCAGTACCAGGATGGTTCCCACCTCCCCCGGCGACAGCTTGCCGGCATGATCCGAGAAGGCGGCAATGAAGTCGGCGATGGCGGCCGCTACGCGGGACTTGCCCGAGCGACGGCCGATGATAGCCCAAAGCTCGCGGACGCGCTTCGTAGGGGGCTTACGGCCGCCGGCAACGGAATCAAAGATGGCAGCGTCAGCCTCATCGAGAGGAAGGCCGAAGGCCGCGCGGAGGATGGCCAACCAGCTGGTCCAGCTGGTCGACGCGCCAAGGGCAGCACCGAGCAGCATAGGGTCGCGCAGCGCACTGTCGATGGTCACGGGCGATAGGCTGGCGGTCAAGCTAGGCGCTCCCATAGTTCTGCCCGATGTAGTCCTTGAGCGTGGGTGTGACGTCGCGCGCCTTCCGCTCCAGGCCAATATCGGTGAGCAGGCGCCGCAGCGCGTTGCAGGCGGTCGTGAACTCGGCGATGTCGATATCCTTGCCGTTCGCCAGATCAGCCTCGGCAGCCTCGCACCAGACCGCCAGGGTGGAAGCGCGGCGCGCGATGATGGCCCGCGCCTCGGACGGATCACCGCCCATGTCAACGACCAAGGCGCCGAAGATTTCCTTGTACCGCCGCATGGTGGTCGACCGACCGTCGACGCCTGCAAGCAAATCCTTACCGTTGCCAACTCTGGAGCGGCCTTCGGGCTTTGCAGGGGCTTTGATGCGGGTAGGTGTCGGCATTCCGAATTGGTAGCACAGCACCAGCTTAGTCGCAACATGCGCGCAACACGCCGAAAAATCGCCAACAAGAACAATATATTGAGTACTGATAGCCGGATGATGTATCCGCTTGTCGAATGACTTCGCGCGCTGGATCGGATAGAAAAACTGGCCTTTGACCGCGACGGAAAAAGTCGGGAGATGCGTCCAGAGTTGGACCACCACAATGAACGCGTGCGACTGACCCTAGGGAGGCGCATAGCGTCTCTTAGGGGTATGGGGGGATGCAGCACACCAGCGGGCATAGAGCAGGCAGGATGCAGGCAGGATGCGAGCCACACTGCGATGCACCAGCGGGCAGACAGCGATGCATAGAGCGAGGCAGGGCGTCACTGGTCGGCCCTTCTCTCAACCTGCGCCACCTTGATGATCTCCTTTCGCTTCGATGGCGGCCCGTCTGTCGATTGTCCGATCTCGATGCGGTTGGCGAGGAAGAGTCTGTCCATCGCAGCCTGAAACCCCCGTTTGATGATGCCGTCGGCGTTGGGGTGCCGGGCAAATGCCGTAGGCGCGTAGTTGTTAGCAGTGCCGTGGGCCGACACATATCGCCCCTCCGCATCGAACCTGGCCAGCAGCTCAAGGAAAATTCTGTCGGCTCGGTTCGCCTCCGCAAGTGCGCCCAGTGCCGTCGGCAGGGTGTCGACGGGGGTGACGAATACCCCGTCCTGCCACCTCATTCGTACCTCGCCGCCGGTGCGCCCATAGTTGGCTTTGACGGTGCGCAGCACGCGGGCGTCGGGATCGGCTTCGAAGTCGTTAGACTTGACGCGATCGAGATACAGACGGCTGCGAACCGAATTGTTCCAGGCCGTCGAGCCCGACGTGCCCGTGCCGGATGACATGCCGCTCATGCTGGGATGGGCGAGCAGCAGAACCGCGCACTTATAGCGGATGGCCCAGCCGCGTATCAGACCGACGAACTGGCGCGCCTGCGCGCGGTCATTCTCGTCGCCGCCGAACACGTCGGCCAGAGTGTCGATGATAACGAGCGCCGGCTTTTGGCGCGCGAGAGCCGCCTCGACGGCATGGAAAAGCTTCGTCGGCTTGAGCACGTTACCCTTTTCGGGGGTAGCGAGCAGGGCATCCTCGCCGGCCAACGCTATGATGTGCAGCGCCCCTAGCTCGGACAGGCTGATGTTCTGGTGCCGGGCGATGTCCTCGAGACGACGATGCAGCTCGGCTTCGTCGTCCTCGGCGCTCAGGTAGACAACCGGCCCCGTGGCGACGTGAAGCCCGCACCAGCGGCCCGCGGTCACCGTGGCGACAGCGAGTTGCAGGGCCAGGAGCGATTTGCCGGTGCCGCCATCGCCGTTGAGCGTGGTCACGGTATGGCCGGGCACCAGCCCCTCAACATGGAAGTGCCGGGCGGGAGCCTCGACGTCGGCGAAATCCGAGGCACTGAACATGTGCACCTCAGGAGTTCCGCGCCGCAGGCGGTCGTATTCCTCGATGGGGACTTGCTCAATCATGCCAGCATCCTGCGCTCGCAGAGAACGGCAAGCTCCGGCATAGACGGTTTCATCGCTTTTCGGTACGCAGGCAGAAGCGACTCTGTGACGGTAACCCGGGGGGCATCCCGAAGCCAGTCAAAGGCCATGTCCCAGCGCAACGGGACGATGCCGCGCCCCTCGTTCTGCAGCCACTGCAGCGGGTTGTCGTAGACCATGAGGCGGCGGTCGAGCGAGTATGTGCCGGCGTTCAGGATGTTCTCCTCGCCCAGCGCAAAGGCCCGACCATGGAGCGACGACAGCTCCCCGGTCTCGAGGCGCCAGAGCACCACGTCGTCGGACACTTCCTCATAGAAGGCCAACTGCCCATCGACGACGCGCAGCGAAACCATCTTGGGCGCCATGCTGAGCGGCACGCCGCGAGCAAGCAGCGAACGAACAGTCTTCCAGGCGATCGGGGTGTCGATCATCTGCGCCTCCCGCGTTCAGCGGCTGCCGCGATCACGACCTGCAAAGTCCATCGAGCGACCGACACGACCAACCGTGACAATGGCAGGGTCGTGCTGACTGCAAGAGAAGTGCGCCTCCAGGGCCCTCCGGCTAGCCACCCACCTTCCCCCGACTTTGCGGGCAGGCAGTTCGCCCACTTCGAGCATGTTGTAGGTCTGGCGGACCGTGCGACCGATCGCTTGCGCTATCTCGGTCGCCTCCCACAGCAAATCCATCGCTTCGGGCTCAGGCTTCGTCATGACGGACCTCTTGCGTAACGATCATTGTCAACATATCGTAGCGCGCGGGTCCTGACGGGAACAGTCGCAAGTGAGCGCTACAACGAAAGGTTCGCAAAGATCGTTACGAGCGCCAGTTCGCTTGTCCTTCGTTGCAACGACCTGCCCCGAAGGGATGCACATCGTCGAGCCTGAAGCACAATCGCTTCCAGCAAACGCCAGCTTTATGGAGCAGCAACTGGCGAAGTCGCCAGGTCCCGTACTCCGGTTCAAGTCCGACCGGATCGAGAAAGGGATGCTCAGCTACGCTGCACTAGATGATCTCGTGTCCGTGCGCTTCGCCAATGTTCGCGAAGGGGACCTAGACGGGCTTTTCCGGTTCTTGAGGCGTTTTGGTCAGGTCCACCCCACCGTAGACAAGGTCGACGTTGTTTGGCGACTTCAGGGGCACATTCTTGTTCTCGTCGCCGGCCTACTTGGGTTCCAAGGAAAGCGAAGTCGTGAGGATCCGGATCGTGCGAAACTGCCAGACCTGGTTGCACAACTCGAAAAATTCCCGCCCTTATCGAAATTGATCCTCGAAGAAGGCGTTCCGGTGGGATGGAACATTGAGTGCAGGAACCTCTACCAGTTCATGCAAATGGAAGTCTTACTCGCCCATTGGGACGGAGCGCGTGCTCACCAATGTCACCACTGTCTGGATATTTTTGTTGTCGGACGAGGGTCGGGCCGTTCCAAAAAGGCGATTTTCTGCAGCGATAAATGCCGACAGGCAGCGTTTCGACGCCGCAACAAAAGTGCCAAATAGGAACAGGAGGTCGCAATGTCGGTACGCAAGTAGCTGGACGTCCGCAGGCTTGGCGCGCGAGGCGTTTAGGGCAAAGCGAGCACGCCCAGCGCCTATTTACGACCGGCAATATAACGGGTCAACGCTGGGACGCACGCTACTGCTCCGACGGCCGCCGCGTGGCGGCAATGCGTGCCCGGAAAGCTTTGTCTTGATATGCGGATTTGTTGCGACATAATGCAACATGCTCCCGACGACTACCGGGCGCTCCAGACAGGAGGCATTGCATGTCGATCCGCAAACGCAAGTGGACTACCACTCAGGGCGCGGCAAAAGAGGCGTGGGTTGTCGACTATGTTGACGGTCAGGGCGCGCGCCGTCTCAAGACCTTCCCTCGAAAGAAGGATGCCGAGGCCTTCGAAACCACCGCGAGTTTCGAGATCAAGGAAGGCACGCACGTCGCCGACAGTGCCAGCACTACAGTTGCCGCTGCTGCCGATCTGTGGATCGCTGCCGCCGAGGCAGCTGGCCTGGAGCGATCGACAGTTGCACAGTACCGCCAGCACCGCGATCTTCACATTGTTCCGTTCCTCGGGACGCAGCACCTTTCGAAACTGAACGTCCCGACAGTCCGCGCGTTCGAGGATACCCTGCGAGCGAACGGACGCTCGGCACCGATGATCCGGAAGGTTCTCGGAAGTCTCGGCGCGCTGCTGGGCGATGCTCAGGAGCGCGGGCTGACAGGGCGCAACTCGGTCAGGGACATGCGAGGTCGGCGGCGTGTCGGCAAGGAGCGCCGCCAGGAGCAGCGCCAAAAGGGTAAGTTGAAGGTCGGAGTGGATATTCCTAAACGGGAGGAGATCAAGGCCATAGCAGGCGCGGTCGCAGGGCGCTGGCGTCCCCTGCTCCTCACCGCCATCTTCACAGGCTTGCGCGCGTCGGAACTGCGCGGGCTTCGCTGGTCAGATGTCGACTTCGAGAAGCGCGAGGTTCGCGTGCATCAGCGTGCCGACAGGTACAACGAGATCGGCAAACCGAAGTCCGTTGCTGGGGAGCGTTCCGTGCCCCTGCCTCCGATGGTTCTGAATACCCTGCGCGAGTGGAAGCTGGCCTGCCCGAAGCGCGACACGGGCCGCAGAAGCGATGTGGGGGACGTCATCAAGGAACTGGAGTTGGTGTTCCCAAATGGACATGGCAACGTCGAGAGCCTGGGGAATCTCATCAACCGCGGTTTGGTGCCCGCCCAGCTAGCGGCCGGCGTGACGATCGACAGCGGCAAGGTGGACGAGGACGGCAACCCGATGATCGCCGCGAAGTACACCGGAATGCACTCGCTGCGACACTTTTATGCAAGCTGGTGCATCAATCCTGTCTCGACAGGAGGGCAGGGGCTGCCGGCGAAGGTTGTTCAGGAACGGCTCGGACATTCATCGATCACGATGACAATGGACGTGTACGGGCACCTGTTCCCGCGTGGCGACGACGCAGGGGAGCTAGAGGCAGCGGAGCGCGCGTTGCTGGGCTGACGCGACATAAACGCGACATGAGCCGCTAAGGTCCAGCGATTCCGGGGTTTGCGATCGGATTGAAAATCCGCGTGTCACTGGTTCGATTCCGGTCTCGGGCACCATTTCTTCCAACAACACCGGTCTTTGAGTGTCGGCAGCGCGAATGGCGCCGACCGTGAAACTCATCCTGCGGCCTCTACGTATCTCTCCACGATCACGCCGAAGAGCGGATTCAACAGTTGGAGGTACGAATGACGATCTTGAAGGCTGCGGCCCTTGCCGTGGCGATTTCTCTCGGCTCGTTCGGAGCCACGGGCGTCCAGGCTGCCAATATCGTGGAAACGGCCGATTCCGTCGGCACGTTCAAGACTCTGCTAGCCGCCGCCGAGGCGGCCGGGCTGGCCGGAGCCCTGTCTGATACGAACAACATCACCGTGTTTGCGCCCACCGACGATGCCTTCGCCGCGCTGCCGGCCGGCACGGTCGAGACCCTGCTGAAGCCCGAGAACAAGGACCAGCTGGTGGCCATCCTCACCATGCATGTCCTGCCGCGCGTGCTGACGTCCCATCAGCTGCTCAACAAGCCCTTCCACGTCAAGACCCTGAACACCGCCGAGCGCCTGACCATCTCGGCCACGGCGAGCGGTGTCACCGTCGCCGGCTCGAACACGGCGAATGTCGTGCAGGCCGACGTGAAGGCTGACAACGGCGTGATCCACGTCATCGACGCGGTCCTGCTGCCCTGACGCTTCCGGCTGCCGGGAGCCTCGGCTTTCGGCAGCCTAACTGCCCGTCTGCAACGCCTGCCACAAGGCGGCGACAAGCCAGAACTCGGCGCTGATCACCACCGCGCCACCCAGCGCGCTCATCGCCAGAACCGTGGCTGGGTGCACCCGGAACCACCCGGTGAAAAACCGCACGCTCCCCCAGCTGAAATCGAGCAGCATGAAGGCGAGGCCGATCACGGCGCCAAACAATGCAACGGTGAGAGCTTCCACGTCGTCCTCGTGCACGACCACAGGGCATCAGCATACCGCCCGATTGCGGAGCCGAAAAGGCCGCAGCCGGTTTGCAGGGTCAAATCTGCGGTAGCGCCGATCCGGCAAGGCTGGCTTCAAGCGGCCGGTCAACACCCAGCAGCTCGGCATAGAGCGCGGCATGGGCAGCGCCCATCTGGCGCGTGGTGAACATCGTCTCGTAGCGCCGCCGGGCATTCTCGCCCATCCACCGGGCCGCGGCCGGGTCCGCCCACAGCCGTCGCATCGCATCTGCAAGTGTCATCGGGTCGGCCGGCGCCACCACCAGGCCGGGTTCACCCGCTCGGTTCACGTAGCTGGTGCCGGTACCGATCTCGCAGGTGATGAGCGGCAGGCGCGACGCTGCCGCCTCGAGCAGGGCCACGCCAAACGCCTCGGACCGCAGATGCGAGGGGAAGACGAACCCGTAGGCCATGTCGAGCAGCAGCGCCTTCTCGTCTTCGGAGACCTCGCCGAGCAGATGCACGTTGTCGAGCTTGCGCGCCGCCACCGCTTCACGCAGTTGCTCCGACAGCCGCCCCGTGCCGATGATCGCTACCGGGAAACCCGTCTCGGCCGCCGCATCGAGCAGGAAGTGCAGGCCCTTGTAGTAGCGCAGCGCCCCGACGAACACGAAGAACCGCTGCCCCAGCCGCTCCCGCCAGTAGCCGCGCCGAGCCTCCGGCAGCTGCCGCCGTGCGATGTCGCCGGTGCCCAGCGGGATCACCGTCACCTTGTCGCGATGCCGCGCCAGCACCGGGCTCGATTCGAGGTAGGGCGGCGACGTGGCGACGATGCTCGTCACTGAATCGAGAAAGCGGTGCATCAGCGGGTCATAGGCCGCCTTTAGCCAGCGCTGCTTCACGATATCGGAGTGGTAGGTCACCACGGTCGGCTTGTCGGTGCGCGACAGGAAGTGGATCAGGTCCATCATCGGCCACGGGAAGTGGTAGTGGATCAGGTCGGCGTCGCGCGCCATGTCGTTGAACACCGACAGCACCGACAGCGACAGTCCGGTCGATGCCAGTTCGAGATGCAGCCGGGCTTTCCGGGCCCACACCCCATCGACATGCACTGAATTGCCATCCGGGTTGCGGCTCAGCGACAGCACCTGCGTCTCGACGCCGAACGGCTCCGTACCGCGCGCAATGTCGCGGATCACGCTCTGGACTCCGCCAAAGCTGTCTGGGGCAAAGGTCTTGAAAAAGTGCAGGACGCGCAATGTCGCCTCTTCGACGCCTGCCCCAATCACCAATGCCTGACACACTTCGTCGGGCCATTCCAGCACGCGGGCAGTTGCTCAAGCCAACCTTGCGGCCATCTGCGGCTCAATTGCAACGGTGAACCGGCTGACCGATCAGACCTTCGGTGGATGGCGTGCTAACGCCCGGACCGCTTCACTGCCGCATCGCCGGACCAGCAGCCGGCGCTCCACCAGGGGAGGAACCAGTGGCAGAATTTAGTGGCCTTGGCGTCAATCTATCCAACATTTACCGGCTCAGCAGCGCGAAAACCCGGTCGATTTCACCGGAGAACTTCACCGGCGAGAAGGGCCGCGGCGGCATGGCCACCGAGGGCACTGGCAAGATCCACGCCCGCGGCCTCGGCAAGGACGGCACTGGTCTGGGCGTCAAGATCTCCCCCTCCATCCGCATCGAACCGGGCGAAAGGCGCGTGCTCGGCGAGATCCGGGGCTCGGGCGCCATTCAGCAGATCTGGCTCACCACCGCCAATCTGCGCTGGCGCGACCTCATCCTCCGCATCTGGTGGGACGACCAGGAACACCCCTCGGTCGAAGCACCAGTCGGCGACTTCTTCTGCTCTGGCTGGAACCAATACGCCCAGGTCAGTTCGCTCGCCGTGTGCGTCAATCCCGGCCGCGCTTTCAACTGCTACTGGGAGATGCCGTTCCGCCAGGCCGCCCGCATCGAGATCGAGAACCGCGATCCTCAGAGCCACGGCATCATCTACTACCAGATCAACTACACCCTCACCGATATCCCGGACGACGCGGCCTATTTCCACGCCCAGTTCCGCCGCACCAACCCGCTGCCGTTCAAGGAAGATTACACCATCCTCGATGGGGTGCACGGGCAGGGGCAGTATGTCGGCACCTACATGGCCTGGGGAGTGAACAATTCGAGCTGGTGGGGCGAGGGCGAGATCAAGTTCTTCATGGATGGCGACGGCGAGTTCCCCACCATCTGTGGCACCGGCACCGAGGACTACTTCTGCGGCGCCTACAATTTCGATGGCGGCGGCGCCGAACTCGATCCGACCATGGAACGCGCCTACCGCGAGTTCACCACGCCGTATTCCGGCCTGCCGCAGGTGCTTCGCCCCGACGGCACCTACCGCAGCCAGCAGCGCTTCGGCATGTACCGCTGGCATCTGACAGACCCGATCCGCTTCGAAGAGGACCTGCGCGTCACCATCCAGGCGCTTGGCTGGCGCACCGAGAAGACTGATCGCCGCTACCTGCCCTTGCAGGACGACATTGCCTCGGTCGCCTTCTGGTACCAGACCCTCCCGACCGCGCCCTTCCCGGAACTAAAAGACCGCGACTACCTCGAAGTGATCTGACCGGCTATCGTCATCCCAAAGCCGGCCGAGGAGGGTCGGCCGGAGGGATAGCATGAAGAAGGTCTACGTGATCGGCACCCTTGATACCAAGGGGGCCGAACTGCGCTACGCCGTCGAGCGGGTTCGCGCTGCCGGCGCAGAAACAGTGCTGGTCGATGTCGGCACGCAGGGGCCGGGGCAGGGGGCGGATATTCCGTCCGACGAAATCGCCGCCCACCATCCGCAGGGTGCGGGCGCCGTGCTCGGCCTCGCCGACCGGGGGCAGGCGGTCTCGGCCATGGCGAAGGCACTGACTGCCTGGCTCAGCGCCCGCGAGGACATCGGCGCTGTGCTCGGCCTCGGCGGTTCCGGCAACACCGCCATCGTCACCGAGGCGATGCGGGCGCTGCCCACCGGCGTTCCGAGGCTGATGGTCTCCACCGTCGCATCCGCCAACGTTGCGCCCTATGTCGGCCCGAACGACATCGCCATGATGTACTCGGTGGTTGATGTCGCGGGCCTCAACGCCATCTCGCGCCGGGTGATCGGCAATGCAGCCAACGCGGCAGCCGGCATGGCGCTCGGCGCCGTCCCCGAGGCGGCAAGCGACAAGCCCGGCCTCGGCATGACCATGTTCGGCGTCACCACTGCCTGCGTCACCATGGTGCGGGAGGCGATGGAAGCGAGCCACGAGGTCTATACCTTCCACGCCACCGGCACCGGCGGCCAGTCGATGGAAAAGCTCGCTGAATCCGGCCTTGTCGCCGGGCTCATCGACGTCACCACCACCGAAATCGCCGACCTGCTGGTCGGTGGCATCTTCCCCTGCACCGAGGACCGTTTCGGCGCCGTCATTCGCACCGGCCTGCCCTATGTCGGCTCTGTCGGCGCGGTCGACATGGTCAATTTCGGGGGCAGGGAGACCGTTCCGGCCCGCTTCGCCGACCGCCAGTTTCACGTCCACAACGCTCAGGTCACCCTGATGCGCACCACCCCCGACGAGAACCGGCGGATCGGCGAGTTCATTGCCGCGCGACTCAACCGCATGTCGGGCCCCGTCCGCTTCCTGCTGCCGCTGCGAGGCGTTTCGGCCATCGACGCCGCCGGTCAGCCGTTCCACGATCCGGCGGCCGACGCCGCGCTGTTCGGTGCCATCCGCACCGGTTGGCAACCGTCGGCCAACCGCCAGCTGATCGAACGCGATGCTCATATCAACGACGCGGCCTTCGCAGCGGCACTGGTGGACAATTTCAGAGCGATAGCAACGGCTTGACTACGCGGCCTGACCGACCAGCCGGCCGTGGTGGCGCAGCACCAGCCCAACCGCTCCTAGGCAGGCGCCGTCGGTGAAAGTGCTGGTCCGGAAGATCGTCCGCGCCGAGTCGGGCACGTCGTTGTGCTTGACCAGCGTGTAGCGCTCGTAGCTGCGGGCCAGCGCGTCGAGCAGCAGGTCGCCAGTCCGCGCCAGCCGCCCGCTCACCACCACCAGCGGCGGGTTGAACACCGACCCGATCAGGCCGAGCCCGTGCCCGCCGGCTTCGCCCGCCCGCTCGACCAGCAGCCGGCAGTAATTGTCGCCGCCCAGCGCCATCTCCACCACGTCGGTGATCCGGAGCGGCCGGCCGAAATGTGCCTCCGCCTCCGGCAAGAGGTTACGGAAGCTGGCATAGACTTCGATGCAGCCGCGGTTGCCGCAGCGGCAAAGCGGGCCGTTGGGGTCGATCACCACGTGCCCGAACTCCCCCGCGCCCCCCGCGACGCCGCGCAGCACCCGGCCACCGGAGACGATGGCGCCGCCAACCCCGAGGTCCAGCGTGTAGACCACGAAGTCGTCGAACCCCTGCGCCGCGCCCCAGGTCATTTCGGCGATAGCCGAGCAGTTGCTTTCGTTGTCGCAGAAGATTGGCACGCCCTCGAACAGCGGCCCAAGCAGTTCCTTCATGTCGACGCCGGCCCAGTCCGGCATGCCGCCGGCGCGCAGCACCTGGCCGTTGACGGGGTTCACCGGCCCGCCCATCGCGACCCCGACGCCGAGCAGGCCGCTGGGCGATTGCCATTGCGTTTCATAGGCTTCGGCGACCAGCCGACGGATCAGGTCCGCCGCCATGGCGGGGGTATAGCCGTCCTCCATCACCACGATTTTGTCGGCCAGCACCGTGTGCGTCACGTCGGCAACGATCAGCTGGATCTCCGTCTGTCCGATCAGGATGCCGATGCAGGTGCCCGCTCCTGGGTTGAGGGTGAGCGCCGTCGCTGGGCGCCCGACCCCCCCTGCCGGTTCGTTGCCGGCCTCCAGCACCATGCCCGTGCGGCGCAGTTCAGCCACCGCGGTCGAGACCGTCGACTTCGCCAGTCCGGTGAGGCGCGACAGCTGCGCCGCGCTCATGGCGCCGCGCTCCGTCAGCATGCGGACGATGCGACCAGCGGGTGTCCCTAGAGCCCCGTCATCCAGGAGTGATTTCAACTCGAACTTGTTCACATCACCGCTCCCCTCAGCGCGTTGACAAGAAGAATAAGTTCACCATAGAACTAATGCGACCGGTGGCGGAGGATGCACACCGGCACGGGAAAAGCGCAAGTAGCCACAGTGGCCGACCATGAGAGTCGGGATGTGGCGCGGGCGCACTGGGAGAGAAAAAACATGAACTTCAAGTCGAAGGTCGCGCTTGGCGCGGCTGCAACGATCACGGCTGCCCTGCTGTCGGGTACGGCCATGGCCGAGCCCAAGGTGCTGATGCTGCACCAGTGGGCGTCGGGCAACGACGCTGCTTCCATCGCCAAGCTCGGTGAGATGTTCACCGCCAAGGGCGGCACCTGGGAGCAGACCGCCATTGCCGGTCACACCGCCAACACCCTCGCCAAGCTCCGCGCCGACGTCGTCGCCGGCAACGCTCCGGCTGCCGTGCAGCTGAAGGGCCCGGAAATCGCCGAGTGGGCCGCGACCGGCGGTACCGCCGATATGGATGAACTCGCGACTGCCGAGGGCTGGGATGCCGTCGTCGCTCCCGAGCTGCTCCCGGTGATGAAGCCGCAGGGCAAGTGGGTCGCCGCACCCATGAACATCCACCGCATCAACTGGATCTGGGGCAACAAGGCCGCCATGGAAAGCGTCGGCGTCGCCGAGCTTCCGAAGACCTGGGCCGATTTCAACGCCGCCTGTGACAAGGCCATTGCCGGTGGCAAGGTCTGTCTCGCCCACTTCAGCGCCGACTGGTCCGACGCGACCACGTTCGAAACCGTCGTCTATGGCCAGGACATCGACCTGTACCGCAAGGCATTCGTCGAGGGTGATGTCGAAGCCCTCCGTTCGGAAGGCATGATCAAGGCCTTCGAGCAGATGAAGCTCATGGTCAGCACGTACATGGACCCGGCAATCGCCGGCCGTGACTACGACACCGGCGCCAACATGATGTCGAACGGCGATGCCCTGTTCTTCATCATGGGTGACTGGGAGCTGGGCCGTCTCGTCTCGATCGGCAAGACGCCGGGCGCCGACATCCTCTGTGGCCAGTCGCCGACCGATTGGGGTGGCAATGGCTTCATCCTGAACTCGGACTCGGTGGTGTTCTTCAACCAGAACAACCCCGACTTCCAGGAAGGCCAGAAGCTGCTCGCTTCGACCATCCTGAGCCCCGAGTTCCAGTCGGTGTTCAACATCGCCAAGGGCTCGATCCCGGCCCGCCTCGACGTTGACCTTACCCAGGGCTTCAATGCCTGCCAGCAGCAGAGCCAGGCCGAGCTGAAGGGCTCGATCGAAGCCGGTACGCTGGTGCGCTCGATGGCCCACAACATGACCGTGCTGCAGAAGTACCGCGGCGCCATGATGGACACCATCACCGAGTTCGTGAACTCGCCGGAAATGTCGGCTGAAGAAGCCGCCAACATCATGGCCGACGCCGTCGAAGCCCAGATGTAATCAACGAACCGACCGGCTGCGGAGCACCTCCGCAGCCGGTTTCTGTATTCTTGCGGAGGGTTGGTCCGTTGAGCAGCGCCGGATATGCCGCCATGGCGGGCGGAAATTCTTTTTGGGAGAAGCTGAAAAGCTGGACGCCGATCTTCGTGATCGCGCCCGCTGTCGTCGCTTCTTTCGTCTACGTCTTCGTGTTCTCCGGCTGGACGATGTATATCTCGCTCAGCGACTCCACCCTGCTGCCGACCTACGGCTTCAAGGGGCTCGAGAACTACGCGAGCCTGTGGGCCAACCGCCGCTGGGGCGTTGCCTACAGCAACTTGTTCTTCTTCTCCGGCATCTTCGTGCTCACCACCATGGCCGTCGGCCTGTTGCTGGCGCTGCTGCTCGACCAGAAAATTCGCGCCGAGAGCTTCTGGCGCACCATGTACATGTATCCGCTCGCGGTGAGCTTCATCGTCACCGGCACCGTCTGGCAGTGGCTCTACAACCCCACGGGCGGCATCCAGTTTCTCGTGCAGTCGATGGGCTGGACCGATTTCGAGTTCGCCCTGACCACTGACCGCAAGAACGCCATCTGGGCCAT
This sequence comes from Devosia equisanguinis, assembly GCA_945888565.1. Classification (GTDB taxonomy): domain Bacteria; phylum Pseudomonadota; class Alphaproteobacteria; order Rhizobiales; family Devosiaceae; genus Devosia_A; species Devosia_A equisanguinis_A. The sequence continues at coordinate 13,435 of CAMDAL010000036.1, forward strand.
CATCATCACCGGCATCTGGCAGAGCGCCGGCTTCACCATGGCCCTGTTCCTCGCCGGGCTGCGCTCGGTCGATGGGGATATCATCAAGGCCGCTTCCATCGACGGCGCCTCGACCTTCCGCATCTATCGCAAGGTCATCCTGCCCTCGATCACGCCGATCTTCCTGGCCGTCGCCGTCGTGCAGCTGCAGTCGGCGATCAAGACCTTCGACCTCGCCGTGGCGCTCACCAATTCCGGCCCCGGCATCTCCACCACCTTCCCCGCCACCTATGTCTACGACCTGATGTTCCAGCGTGGACAGATCGGCGAGGGCGCCGCGGCGGCAATGATGATCCTCGCGGCCCTCGCCGTGGTTCTCGTGCCCTATTCGATGTACCTCGGCTGGCGCCGTCGCAGGGAGGTTGCCCGTGTCTGACGCTACTCTTTCATCCGCTCCCGCTCCCGCCCTCGATCTCGAGGCCGGACGGGCAGGGCGCCGCCATCTGATCAGCCGTATCGTCATCTACGGTCTGCTGACCTTCTTCGGTATCATCTACCTGATGCCGCTGTGGGTCGTGTTCTTCAACTCCTTCCGGCCGCTGGCCGAAATCTCAGCGAATGGTCTGATCGCCTTCCCGCAGACGTTCCGGCTCGACGCCTGGCCCCAGGCCTGGAGCGAGTTCTGTATCGGCGGACAATGCGCCGGCATGCAGCGCTACTTCTGGAACTCGATCATGATGGTCGTGCCCGCCACGATCATTTCGACCGCCATGGGCGCCATCACCGGCTACGTGCTGTCCAAGTGGAAGTTCCGCGGCTCGGAAATCATCTTCGGCATGATGCTGCTTGGCGTGTTCATGCCTGGCCAGATCGCGCTGCTCCCGTGGGCCTTCATCCTGGGCAAGATCGGCCTAGCCAACTCCGTCTATGGCCTGGTGCTCGTGCACTGCATCCAGGGTCTGGCGTTCACCACGCTGTTCTGCCGCAACTACTTCGTCGGCATCCCCGACGACCTGGTGAAGGCGGCCCGTATCGACGGTGCCGGCTTCTGGCGGATTTTCTACCGCATCATCCTGCCGATCTCCCCGCCGATCCTGATCGTCACGGTCATCTGGCAGTTCACCGGCATCTGGAACGAGTACCTGTTCGGCGTCGTGCTGAACTCCGGTGCCAACCAGCCGATCACCGCGGCCCTCGTGGCGCTGTCGATGAGCGGGACCACCGTGCGGACCTACGACGTCATGAGTGCCGCCGTGCTGATCGGCGCGCTGCCGCCGCTGCTCGTCTACTTCTTCGGCGGCAAGTACTTCGTCCGTGGCCTGACCCAGGGAGCCATCAAATGATGGCAACCTGTCAGGCGACCGGCGCGATCAAATAAGTTCGGAGGCGTATTTCAAATGGCATCTTTGACTGTCCGCAACCTCCGCAAGAACTTCGGCGCCGTCGAAGTTCTCAAGGGGGTCGACATCGAAGCCCAGACCGGCGAGTTCATCGCCCTGGTCGGGCCTTCGGGTTGCGGCAAATCCACCCTGCTGGCCATGATCGCCGGCCTCGAGACCGTTACCTCGGGCGAGATCTGGATCGGCGACCGCATGGTGAACTCCGTCGCGCCGAAAGACCGCGACATCGCCATGGTGTTCCAGTCCTACGCGCTCTATCCCACCATGAGCGTGCGCGAGAACATGGCGTTCGGCATGGAAAGCCGCGGCATCCCCAAGGACGAGCAGAAGGCGGCCATCGCCCGCGTTGCTTCTCTCCTTCAGATCGAGCCGCTGTTGGCCCGCAAGCCCGGCCAGTTGTCGGGCGGCCAGCGTCAGCGCGTCGCCATGGGCCGCGCCCTGGTGCGTGACCCCAAGCTGTTCCTGTTCGACGAGCCGTTGTCCAACCTCGACGCCAAGCTGCGCGTCGACATGCGGACCGAGATCAAGAAGCTGCACCAGCGCGTCGGCAAGACCACCGTTTACGTCACGCACGACCAGGTCGAAGCCATGACGCTCGCCTCCCGCATCGCCGTGATGCACGAGGGCCAGGTGCAGCAGTTCGACGAGCCCGATACCATCTATAACCGGCCCGCCAACATCTTCGTCGCCGGCTTCATGGGCTCGCCCTCGATGAACTTCATCCAGGCCGAGATCACGAGCGCCAGCGGTACGCCGATGGTCACGTTCCCGCTGTCCGACGGCGGCTCGGCCAGCCTGGCGCTGCATGATGGTGTCGGCGAGCGGGTGAAGGACCGCAAGGTCGTGCTGGGGATTCGTCCCGAGCATCTCAGCCGGCAGAGCGCCAGCACTCTCGGCAAGCCGGGCATGGCCACCATGACTGCCCCCGTGGAAGTCGTGGAGCCGACCGGCGCCGAAACCATGGCGGTGATGAAGTTCGGCGAGCTCGAAGTGGTTGGGCGGTTCTCTCCGGACGAAGCGCCCAAGACCGGCGAGAACATGCCGTTGGCTGTCGACATGAGCCGCGCCTGCCTGTTCGATCCGGCGACCCAGAAGCGCATCTGATCGCCTCTCGTCTGCGGGCTCCTTCCCTGCTGGAGGAGCCCGCGACCTATCTTCAAGGGTTCCAGAAAATTCCTGCTTTCGCACAATATCCGAGCCTTGCCGGGCGGGTGGTCTTCGTCACGGGCGGCGCGAGCGGCATCGGTGCCGACATCGTCCGCGCCTTTGCCGGCCAGGGCAGCAAGGTCGCCTTCGTCGATATCCTCGAGGACGATGGCAGGGCACTCACCGCCGAAACCGGCGCCGAGTTCATCCGCTGCGACGTCACCGATATCCCGGCGCTGAAGGCCGCCATCGAGGTCACCGGCGAGCGGCTCGGCCCGATCGGCGTTCTGGTTAACAATGCCGCCAACGACCAGCGGCACGAGATCGATGCCGTCACCGAAGACTACTGGGACGCCTCGCTGGGCCTCAACCTCAAGCCGCAGTTCTTCGCCGCCCAGGCCGTCCGCCCGATGATGAAGGCGCTTGGCGGCGGCTCGATCATCAACTTCTCTTCGATCGCCTGGCGCGGTGGCGCCTCGAACATGCCGGTCTATGCGATCGCCAAGTCCGGCACCATCGGCCTCACCCGTGCCCTCGGCCGTGGCTTCGGCGAAGACAATATCCGGGTCAACTCGATCGAGCCAGGTGCGGTGATCACCGAGCGCCAGAAGCGCCTGTGGTTCCCAGACCCCAAGCAGATCGACGCCGTGGTCGAGCGCCAGGCCCTGCACCACGTGCTGCTCGGCGAAGAGATTGCCCGCACCGTGCTGTTCCTCGCGTCAGACGACAGCCGCATGATTACCAAGCAGTCGATCACGGTGGATGCAGGCCTTCGGTGACATCCGCGCTGATGCTTAAGGCGAGGGTGCATT
>CAMDAL010000037.1 GCA_945888565.1 Devosia equisanguinis
CCCCATTGTATAGGAGCCCAGCCATGGCCGATTCCCCGTTCGACGATATCAAGGCCATGAGCTTCGAGACGGCGCTCAAGGAGCTGGAAGGGATCGTAGGAAAACTCGAAAGCGGTCAGGCGCCGCTCGCCGAGTCGATCGCCATCTACGAGCGCGGCGAAGCCCTGAAGGCGCATTGCGAAGCCTTGCTGAAGGCTGCCGAGATGCGGATCGAAAAGATCACCCTGCGCGGCGGCCAGCCCACCGGCACCGAGCCGCTCGATCCCCAGTAACGCCGTGGCCGAGCGCATCCGCCTCGACCAGGCGCTCGAAGCGCGCGGCCTGACCCCCAGCCGCGCCAGGGCCCGCGACGCCATCCTGCGCGGCACCGTGGAAGTGAATGGCATCGTTGCCGCCAAGCCCAACCAGCAGGTCGACGAAACCGACGTCATAACGCTTTATGATCCTGCCGCCGGCTACGTCTCCCGCGCCGCCCTGAAGTTGATCGCAGGCCTCGATGCCGGCGGCATCGTCCCGGCGGGGCGAACCTGCCTCGACCTCGGCGCCTCGACCGGCGGCTTCACCCAGGTGCTGCTCGAGCGCGGCGCCCGCCACGTCTACGCCGTCGATGTCGGCCACGGCCAGCTGCACGACAGCCTGCAACATGATTCACGTGTAACAAGTCTCGAAGGCGTCAACGGTCGCGACCTGACACCCGACCTGATCCCCGAGCCTATCGACCTGGTCGTCTGCGACGTCAGCTTCGTGTCGATCCTCAAGGTCATCTTCCCGGCGCTGGCGCTCTGCACCCCCGGCGCGACCGCGATCATCCTGATCAAGCCGCAGTTCGAGGTCGGCCGCGACAACATCGGCAAGGGCGGCATCGTCACCGATCCCGTCCCCGTGGATGAAGCCGTCGAGCGCATCGTCACCGCCATGGCCGCAGCCGGCTGGGACCGCACCTTTGCCATCCCCTCGCCGATTACCGGTGGCGACGGCAACCGCGAGACGGTCGCCGGTTTCCGCCGCCGCTGCTAGACTAGTCTAATACCCGATCCCGCCGTCGCGCCCGGTCTGCCCGCGGTGCCGCAGGTAGTGGTCGGCCAGCACCACCGCCATCATCGCCTCGCCGATCGGCACGGCGCGGATGCCGACGCAGGGGTCGTGCCGGCCCTTGGTAACTACCTCGGTATTCTCGTTGCGCACCGTCACGCTTTCGCGCGGCGTGATGATCGACGAGGTCGGCTTCACCGCGAAGCGCACCACGATCGGGTCGCCGTTCGAGATGCCGCCAAGGATGCCGCCGGCGTGGTTGGACTTGAAATACGGCCCCTGGTTGCCGGCCCGCATCTCGTCGGCATTCTCGGTGCCGGTCAGCTCCGCCGCGTGCATCCCCTCGCCGATTTCGACGCCCTTCACCGCATTGATCGACATCATCGCCGAGGCAAGGTCGGCGCTGAGCTTGCCGTAGATCGGTGCCCCCCAGCCCGGCGGCACGCCTTCGGCCACCACCTCGATGATGGCGCCAACCGAGTTGCCGGCCTTGCGGACCCCATCGAGATAGCCCTCCCACTCCTGCGCAGCGACCGGATCGGCGCAATAGAACGGGTTATGATCGACCTGATCCCAGTCGAAACGCGAGTAGTCGATCTTGTGCGGCCCCACCTGTACGAGGCTCGCCCGCACCATAACGTTGGGGATCACCAGCCGCGCCACCGCGCCCGCCGCAACCCGCGCCGCCGTCTCGCGCGCCGAGGCCCGCCCCGAACCCTTGTAGTCGCGGATGCCGTATTTCTGCTGGTAGGTGAAATCGGCGTGCCCCGGCCGGTATTTGTCCTTGATCTCGGAATAGTCCTTCGAGCGCTGGTCGGTGTTCTCGATCAGCAGCGAGATCGGCGTGCCCGTGGTCTTCAGCAGCCCGTCGCTTTCATCCTCGAAGGCGCCCGACAGGATGCGCACCGCATCGTCCTCGCGCCGCTGCGTGGTGAAGCGGCTCTGCCCCGGCTTGCGCCGATCGAGATCGCGCTGGATCATCTCGGCCGAGATCGGCAGCCCGGGCGGGCAGCCATCCACCACGACGCCAAGCGCCGGCCCGTGGCTTTCGCCCCAGGTGGTGAAACGGAATAGGTGGCCGAAGGTATTGAACGACATGGACGTACCCCGCGAAGGTCAGGCGGTTCTAGGGGGTCCGGAGCGGCCGCGTCAATCTTCGGCGCCGGGTGCTTTGCACAGGGCGGCCTGAAGGTGTATTCACCCGGCCATGACCGATACCCTGCTGCCCGCGCCCAAGAAGCTGTTCATCAAGACCTTCGGCTGCCAGATGAACGTCTACGACAGCGACCGCATGGCGGACGCGCTGGCGCCGCACGGCTACGAGCCGGTGCAGGCGATGGAGGATGCGGACCTCGTGGTCCTCAACACCTGCCATATCCGCGAGAAGGCCTCCGAGAAGGTGTTTTCCGAAATCGGCCGGCTGCGCGACCTGCGCGACGAGCGGCGGCTGACCGGCGGCGACCTGATGATCGGCGTTGCCGGCTGCGTGGCGCAGGCCGAGGGCGACGAGATCGTCCGCCGCGCCCCGGCGGTCAACCTGGTGTTCGGCCCGCAGAGCTACCACCGGCTGCCCGAACTGCTGGCCCGCGCCCATAACGGCGCCCGGGTGATCGACACCGATTTCCCCGAAGAAGACAAGTTCGCCCACCTGCCGGCGGCCAGCAAGGCCGTCACCCGCTCGCGCGGCCTCACCGCCTTCCTCACCGTGCAGGAAGGTTGCGACAAGTTCTGCTCGTTCTGCGTCGTGCCCTATACCCGCGGCGCCGAAACCAGCCGCCCGCTCGAGCAGGTGCTGCGCGAGGCCGAAACGCTGGCCGACGGCGGCGTGCGCGAGCTCACGCTGCTCGGCCAGAACGTCAATGCCTGGCACGGGCTCGATGCGCGTGGTCGCACCGTCGGGCTCGGCGAACTCTGCTACCGGCTGTCGCTGATCCCCGGCATCGCCCGCATCCGCTACACCACCTCGCACCCGCTCGACATGAGCGACGAGCTGATCGAGATGCATCGCGACCTCGAGGCGTTGATGCCCTACCTGCACCTGCCGGTGCAGTCAGGCGCCGACCGCATCCTCAAGGCGATGAACCGCCGTCACACTGCCGCCGAGTACCTGGCGGTGATCGACCGCATCAAGACGGCGCGGCCGGACATGGCGATGTCCGGCGATTTCATCGTCGGCTTCCCCGGCGAGACCGACGCGGATTTCGAGGCGACGATGCAGATCGTGCGCCAGGTCGGCTACGCCTCGGCGTACACGTTCAAATACTCGATCCGCCCCGGCACGCCGGGCGCCACTATGGACGGGCAGGTCGACGAAGCGACGAAGACCGAGCGGCTCAACCGCCTCAACGAGCAGATCAACCTGCAGATGCGCGAGTTTCTGCGGTCCACCGTCGGGCGCACCGTACCCGTACTGATCGAGAAGCCCGGCCGCCAGCCCGGCCAGATCGGCGGCCGCACGCCCTACCTGCAGGCCGTGCACATGGATGGGCCGGAGCGGCTGATCGGGCACATCGTTTCGGTCGAAATCGTCGAGGCGAGGAATAACTCGCTGATTGGCAAGATTGTCACAGACGCGGAACGGAATCCTGTTAGCGTACTTGAGTCTCAAGCCTCAGCGGCCCAGATATAGGCGCCGCACCCTCCAGGGAGCCCTAGCGATTTGAGCAGGCACGTGTCCCCGACGACCGACAACTCTCATTCCTCGCAGCTTGAACTCGCCTTCGAAGATAACCGGCTGGCCGCCCAGCTTTATGGCGACTTCGACCAGCACCTCGCCCTCATCGAACAGCGGATCAGCGTCCAGGCGACGCCACGCGGCAACCACGTCATGCTCAAGGGCGCGGCGAGCGCCGTCGATCAGGCGCGGCGCGTGCTGGAGTCGCTCTATGGCCAGTTGGAGGAGGGCTCGCCCGTCGAGATTGCGATGGTCGATGCGGTGATCCGGATGATCCAGACCGAGGACAGCCAGCTGACGCTCCCAACGCTCGAAAAGAAGGGCAAGGTCCGGATGGCGCAGATCGCCACCCGCAAGGCCACCATCGTCGCCCGCACCCCGGCGCAGGACGCCTACATGCGCGCCATGGACCGGGCCGAACTGGTGTTCGGCGTCGGCCCGGCCGGTACCGGCAAGACCTATCTCGCCGTGGCCCATGCCGCGTCGCTGCTCGAACGCGGCGACATCAACCGCATCATCCTCAGCCGCCCCGCCGTTGAAGCCGGCGAGCGCCTCGGCTTCCTGCCCGGCGACATGAAGGACAAGGTCGATCCCTATCTCCGCCCGCTCTACGACGCGCTCTACGACATGATGCGCCCCGAGCATGTGGAGCGCTGCATCACCTCGGGCATCATCGAAGTGGCGCCGCTCGCCTTCATGCGCGGCCGCACGCTCGCCAACGCCGTGGTCATCCTCGACGAGGCGCAGAACACCACCTCGATGCAGATGAAGATGTTCCTCACCCGCCTGGGCGAGAACTCCAAGATGATCGTTACCGGCGATCCGACCCAGGTCGACCTGCCGCGCGGCGAGAGATCCGGGCTGATCGAAGCGGTGAAGCTGCTCGATGGCGTCGAGAGCGTGCACATCTCGCGCTTCAACGACAAGGATGTGGTGCGCCACGCCCTGGTTGGCCGCATCGTCCGCGCCTACGAGGCCGATACCGCCGCCCGGCTTGCCGCGCAAAACGCCGGCCACGACAAGACCTGATGCGGGTTTCTGCCTTATGAAAGCGCCGCTGGAAGTCGCCTTCGTCGTCAATGCCGACGGCTGGCCGGATGGTCTCGAAGAGGTCGCTGGCACCGCCATCCATGAGGCGCTGACCCAGTCGAAGGCCAGGGTCGCCGGTGTTGCCGAAGTCACGGTCGTCCTCACCGACGATGCCGAACAGCGCCAGCTCAACCAGCAATGGCGCGGCTTCGACAAACCCACCAACGTGCTGAGCTTTCCGCAGCTCGAGCCGTTTACCCCGGTTTTGGGGCTGGTCGGCGACATCACCCTCGCCCGCGAGACCGTAGTGGCCGAAGCGGCGGAAATGGGCATCACGCTTCAGGCCCATTTCACCCACCTCGTGGTGCACGGATTCCTCCATCTGCTCGGCTATGACCACATCGAGGAAGCCGAGGCGGTGACGATGGAATCGCTCGAAACGAAAATTCTCGCTACCCTTGGCATTGCCGACCCCTACGCTGACAGCTAGATTAGGGGTTCGATCAATTGGCAGGTCCATGTGCGCATGGGCCCATTTCATGAACGACGACAGTCTTACCGCGCCGCGGAAACCGGCGCCGGCGCCCGCCGCAGAACCTCCCTCTAGTCCCGCCCCCGCGGCCTCGCCGGGGCATCGAATCTGGAACTGGCTGCGCGGCTTGCTCGCCCTGCGCACAGTGTCCTTGCGCGACGATCTCGAAGTGGCGCTCGAAAGCGAGAACAGCGGCGAGACCGCCGATTTCACCCAGTCCGAGCGCGCCATCCTCAAGAACGTGCTGGAGCTTGGCGAAAAGCGCGTCGAGGACGTGATGGTCCCGCGGGCCGACATCGAAGCGATCGAGAAAGCCGAGACGCTCGGCGTGCTGGTCACCCGCTTCCGGCTGGTCGGCCACTCGCGCATGCCGGTCTACGACGGAAGCCTCGACGACATCATCGGCTTCATCCACGTCAAGGATGCGCTGCGCCGGATCACCGAGCCGGTCACCGATCCGGAGGCGCCCCTGCCGGTGAAACTGGTGTCGCCGCCGCTGCGCCAGAAGCTCGAAAAGCTCGACATCGTGCGGCAGGTGCTGTTCGTGCCGCCGCTGATGCCGGTGGGCGACCTGCTGCAGCAGATGCAGGCGCGCCGCGTCCACATGGCGGTGGTCATCGACGAATATGGCGGCACCGACGGCCTCGTCACCATCGAGGACCTGCTCGAAGCCGTGGTCGGCGAGATCGAGGACGAGCACGACGACGACGTGGCGCTGGTCCGCAAGATCAACTCCAACGTCTTCATCGCCTCGGCCCGCGCCGAGCTCGAGGAAGTGCGCGAGGTCATCGGCCCGGATTTCGACCCCGGCGCCCATGCCGACGAGGTCGATACCCTGGGCGGGCTGGTGTTCGAGCTGGCCGGCCACGTCCCCGCCAAGGGCGAAACGGTCAACGGCATCAAGGGCTTCGAGTTCGAGGTGCTGCAGTCTGACAGCCGTCAGGTGAAGCGCGTCAAGATCAAGCGCATCAAGCAGCGGGTGCCCCGCGCGCCTAAGCCGCCGGTGGACAAGGTGGTGAAGCCCGTGGTCGAGACGCCGACGGCGCCTCCACCTGCAGGAACACCGCCGACGGCTTGATAGGTAGTCGTTGAGCGCCCCCTCCGCCGTGCTCCCCCGCTAGCGCTAGTCTAGCGGGGTGGAGGACTTCCGCTGCATCGGGGGTTGGCGTTTTGGGGCGCTGAGGTTTCAGTGCTCCTCCCCTGTGGCGAAGCCACGGGGGAGGGGGACCAGCCGCAGGCTGGTGGAGGGGGCGTCTGGCGCCGCTATCCCCTCACAGCCGTTCGAAGTTCCGCATCACCATCTCGTGCCAGAAGCGGGTCGGCATGATCCAGCTCGACCAGTCATTGTACTGGCCCAGGTAGGCGACCGCGGCGATCCCGGTGTCGGGGCTGAACCACAGGCGCTGGCCGCCATTGCCGAAACCGGCGGCCCACGGTCGCAGGCCCTCCAGCGCCGGCGTTCGTGACGCTTCGAGATACCAAAGGCGCGAATAGCCGGTGTCGAACGCCGTCTGGATGGCCGAGGTCATGCAGGCGTCGATCCACGCTTTCGGCACGATCTGCCGGCCCTCGGATACGCCCCCATTCGCCAGCATGTCGCCGATCCGCAGCAGGCCACGCGTCGTCATGCGCAGCCCGGAGGCGGCCGATTCCGCGCCGTCTGCACCGGCGCACCAGAAGAAGTCGTCGATGCCGAGCGGCCCGAACAGGGTTTCGCGCGCGAACGCGGTCAGCGATTTGCCGGTGCCGCGGGTGATGAGCGCCCCGATCAGCGCCACCGCTCCGCCCGAGTAGATCCAGCGCTGGCCCGGCGGCTCGACGATCGGCCGGTCCAGCACGAAGCGATAGCGGTCGGGCGCTCGCTCCATGGCGATCTCGGAATTGAGCGGATCGGTGTAGGGCCGGTTCTCGTCCCACTCCATCCCCATCGCCATGTTGAAGGTATGCTCGACGGTGATCCTGCGCCGTGCCGCATCGGCGACGAGGTCGGGGTATTCGGGAAACCCGTCCACCACCGGGCTGTCGAGTGCCGGCACCATGCCCTGCTCCAGCGCAATGCCGTAGAGCAGGCTGGTGATGCTCTTCGTCACCGAGCGCAGGTCGTGCAGCGTATCGGGGCCGAAGACGACATGGCCCAGGTCGTCGCCCCAGGCCTCGTCGCGGCCCTCGAAATAGCGTTCGAATACCAGCCTGCCATTGCGGCTCATCGCCAGCGCGTGGAAGTCGCGCAGCAGCCCCGATTCCATCCCGGCATCGAATCTGCGCTCGAGGCCGGCCGCAAATCCGGCAGCCTCAGGCGCCACCTTGTCCCACTTTGCCGTCACGTTATCCCTCCCACGCCTTGACCGTGCCGCGTCTGGCCCCAACGTATCGCAATGCCTTGTGATTCGAGCGCCGCATGACGAGCCTGCAATGACCTGGTTGGCCGAGACCATGATGCTGGCTCATGGCTGGCGGCGTTTCCTGATCGTGGTTGTGGCCGGAGCCATCGCCGCGACGTCGGCGCCGCCGCTGTTCTTCCTGCCGGCGCTGTTCCTCGCGCTGCCGGTGTGGCTATGGGCGCTCGACGGCGCTGAGCGCCGGACCACGCTTGTCGGCCGGATCTTCGGCCCCGCTTTCTCCATCGGCTTCGGTTTCGGGCTCGGCTATTTCAGCGCCGCGCTGCACTGGCTGGGTGCGGCGTTCATCCAGCAGGGCGGCATCTTCCTCGTGCTGATGCCGTTCGGCATCGTCGGGCTGGCCGCCATCCTCGCCGTCTTCTGGGGGCTGGGCAGCGCCCTTGCCCACCTGATGTGGACCGGCAGCTGGTTGCGGATCGTGACCTTCACCGTGTGCCTGGCACTCGCGGAATGGGCCCGCGGCCACCTGTTCTCGGGCTTTCCGTTCGATCTCATCGGCTATGCGCTCACCGGCACCGACCAGTTGATGCAGCTGGCGTCGGTGACGGGGGTCTACGGCCTGACGCTGCTCGCCATCCTGCTTGCCACCACTCCCGCCCTGATCTGGCCGGCCGACCAGCGCAACTGGCCGCTGCGGGTGCTGCCCTTCACCATCGCGATGGCCGCCCTCGCCCTGCAGGTAGGGTTCGGCTACTGGCGCCTCAACAACACGCCCGTCACCCCGCGCACCGACATGAAGGTGCGCATGGTGCAGCCGATGATCCTCGACCATGCTGACTGGAGCCAGGGCGATCCCGGCCAGATCATCACCGGGCTGCTCGACCTGTCATCGCAGCAGCTGACGCCCTCCGACACCGGCCTCGACGGCATCACCACCCTGGTCTGGCCGGAATCGGTGTTCCCGTTCTTCCTCTCCACCTACCCCGATGCCCTGGCCCGCATCGCCCGCACGCTGCCGCCCGAGACGCTGCTGCTCACCGGCGCCCCGCGCGAGCCGATCGCCGACGATGGCCTGCCCATCCCCGACAATCCCGGCTTCAACTCGATCCTCGCCATCGACACCAATGGCGAGGTGGTGGCGAGCTATGACAAGTCGCACCTCGTGCCGTTCGGCGAATACCTGCCGTTCCAGTCATTCTGGCGGCTGTTCGGCATCAACCAGTTCGTCCCCGGCACCAATGGCTGGGCCCCAGGCGACGGCAAACGACTGATGCAGGTGCCCGGCTGGCCGAAGTTTCTGGCCCTCGTGTGCTACGAAGCGGTGTTTCCCGGCGATATCGGCACTCCCGAGGACGTGGAACAGGCGCAGTTCATCCTCAACATCACCAACGATGCCTGGTTCGATGGCTCGCTCGGCCCCGCTCAGCACGCCCACCTGACCCGCCTCCGCGCGGTCGAAACCGGCCTCCCGCTGCTGCGCGCCGCCAATACCGGCCTCACCTTCGCCACCGATCCGCTCGGCCGCATCACCGCTTCGCTGGCGCCGCTGCAGCAAGGCGTGCTCGACGTGGTGCCCGCCCAAAGACTCGCGGGTGGCACGCTCTTTAACCGCCTTGGTGACTGGCCGTTCTTCGCCTTGCTGGTCCTCGGGCTCGGCCTCAGCGTGCTGGTTGCGCGGCGTCCGCGACGGCTCGAATGAAAATTCCACGATCGGCGCAACGGGATATAAAGCTTTCTTTATATAAGCCTTGACCCGAACGGCGCCCGGTGGCAGAACCTCGCGCAACTGTGCGATTTTCGCGCTTTTTATGCAGTTTTCGGGGGTTTCGCGTGGCGCGGTCGTCCTATCTGTTCACTTCGGAATCGGTGTCCGAGGGTCATCCCGACAAGGTTTGCGACCGGATCAGCGACGAGATCGTCGACCTGGTGTTCCGTGAGGCCAAGAAGGCCGGCATGGATCCGGCCCGCGTCCGCATCGCCTGCGAGACGCTGGCCACCACCAACCGCGTCGTGATCGCCGGCGAAGTCCGGGTTCCCGAGACGCTGCTCAGGAAGGGCAAGGACGGCAAGGTGATGGTCGACGCCGCCGGCCATCCGATGGTCAATCCGGCCAAGTTCAAGTCCACCGCCCGCAAGGCGATCAAGGCGATCGGCTACGAGCAGGCGGGTTTCCACTGGAAGACCGCCAAGATCGACGTGCTGCTGCACGGCCAGTCGGCCGATATCGCGCAGGGTGTCGATGAGGCCGGCAACAAGGATGTCGGCGCCGGCGACCAGGGCATCATGTTCGGCTACGCCAGCCGCGAGACGCCCGAACTGCTGCCCGCCCCGATCTACTACGCCCACAAGATCCTCGAGGCGCTCACCATTGCCCGCAAGGCGGGCGAAGGCGCGGCCGTCAAGCTCGGTCCCGATGCCAAGAGCCAGGTGACTGTGCGTTACGAGAACGGCGTACCGGTCGCCGTGACCCAGATTGTCGTTTCCACTCAGCACGTCGATGCCACGCTGAGTTCCGACGACGTCCGCAAGATCGTCGAGCCCTATGTCCGCGCGGCGCTGCCGGACGGCTGGATTACGAAGGATACCGTCTGGCACGTCAATCCGACCGGCAAGTTTGTCGTCGGCGGTCCCGATGGCGATGCCGGACTCACCGGCCGCAAGATCATCGTCGACACCTATGGTGGCGCGGCTCCCCATGGTGGTGGCGCCTTCTCGGGCAAGGACCCCACCAAGGTCGATCGCTCGGCCGCCTATGCGGCGCGCTACCTCGCCAAGAACGTCGTCGCCGCCGGCCTTGCCGATCGCGCCACCATCCAGCTCAGCTACGCGATCGGCGTCGCCAAGCCGCTGTCGATCTATGTCGACCTGCACGGCACCGGCAAGGTGGATGAGGCGAAGCTGGAGACGGTGCTGGGTCAGGTGTTCGATCTCAGCCCGCGCGGCATCCGCACCAGGCTCGATCTCAACAAGCCGATCTACGCCAAGACCTCGGCCTACGGCCATTTCGGCCGCAAGCCTGGCCGCGATGGCTCGTTCTCCTGGGAAAAGACCGACCTGGTGCCGGCGCTGAAGGCCGCGCTGAAGGCGGCCTGACGCTGGCGCTCGGCCCGCGATGGGCTATACTGCCAGCATGAGCGAACAGGTCGAACCCAATCCCGATTTCGTGCTACCGCACAGCGACGGTCGCATTGTCGCGACCGCGGGTGTGTGCGGCGGTCGCCTGCGCATCAGGGGGACACGCATGACTGTGGCCAACCTGCTTGCCGGTCTGGCTGCGGGCGACCAGCCGGGTGACATCATCACCGACTTCCCCGAAATCTCGCACGAGGACATCACCGCTGCGCTGCGCTTTGCGGCCGAGGCTGTCGATCAGTACCCGGTTGCTGCCGAGTAATGCGGTTTCTGCTCGACGTGCACATGCCGCCGCGGCTCGTTCAAGAGTTCACCAGTTTAGGGCATGAGTGCCTGCAGGTGCGCTCGCTCCTTCCTCTCACCAGCTTGGACACCACCATTGCGGACAAGGCGAACGAGCTTGCGGCGGTGATGGTATCGAAGGACGCGGATTTCGTGGACTTGCATGAGCGTGACGTGCTGAAAACGCCGCTGGTCTGGGTTCGGCTGGGAAATGTGACTTCGGTTGCGATTTGCGCGAAGTTCCAGAACCGCATTCCTGCCATTTGTGCCGCCATCGAGGCAGGTGAGCGACTTGTCGAAATCCGAGACTAAACCCCACCACCCCCTAAACGTCGATGGCGAGCTGCGCGCCTTTTTCGGCCGCCGTTCCGGCAAGCGCCTGCACAAGGGGCAGGATCGGCTGTTCAGGGAATTGCTGCCCGAGCTCGAGATTGCGTTGCCAGGCGGCACCCTTGACCCGGCTGCGCTGTTTCCGGGCAAGTCCGAGGTCATCATCGAGATCGGCTATGGGGGTGGCGAGCATCTGGCGCGGCAGGCACGGGAGAACCCGACCACCGGTTTCATTGGCTGCGAGGTGTTTTCGGGCGGCATCGCCAAGTTGCTGGAAAAGCTGGATGCCGACGAAACGGAAAACGTGCGGCTCTACGCCGATGACGCGCTGAAGCTGCTGCAGAAGCTGCCCGACGCCAGCCTCTCGGGCGCCTACCTGCTCTATCCCGACCCCTGGCCGAAGGTCCGGCACCACAAGCGCCGCTTCGTCTCGCCGACCACGCTGGGCGAACTGGCGCGCGTCCTGAAGCCCGGCGCACTGTTCCGCTTCGCGACCGATATCGAGGACTACGCCAACTGGACGCTGGCGCATATCCTGCGCTCCCCCGATTTCAGCTTCGCGCCGGTCACTCCGGCCGAATGGCACACGCCTTATCCCGGCTGGGAGCCGACGCGCTACGAGGAAAAAGCGCGGCGTGAGGGCAGGATGCAGAGCTTCTACTTCAGCTTCGTCCGCCGCTGAACCTGCCCTCTATTGGGCCGGACCTTGCCGTCATTTAATGGGACGTTAAGGCAACGGCGCATTGAATCTTCGTCCCCGCTACTGGAAAAATCCCCAGCCGGACCAATATCCGGGGTGGAGGGATTCACGGCGCGCGGGCGGAGAGACCCCGGCGGGCCGAACTGCGGAGTGCGTCAGTGCGTCAGTCGAAGAACCCACCCATCGATCCGGTCGTGATCGAGGAGTTGCTCACCACCCGAAACAGCAAGTGGACGCTGATCGTGGTGTTGCACCTGCGGCGCGAGACGATGCGCTTTTCCGAGTTGCAGCGCGAGATCGGCACCATCTCGCAGAAGGCGCTGACCGCGAGCCTCAGGGCGCTGGAACGCGACGGCTTCGTGCGGCGCACGAGCTATGCCACCATACCACCCCGCGTCGACTACGTGCTCACCGACCTCGGCAAGGAGGTTCTGCTGGTCTTCGAAGCTTTCGAGGTGTTTTCCGCCAGGCACTGGCAGAGCGTCGTGGATGCGCGCCGCGAGTTTGATTCTCGCGATGACGGCGAACCGGTGGCGGTGCTGCGCCTCGGCGGCTGACCGCCGGCCGGTGGCTGGCCAGGAACGCCAGGGGCTCCAGGGCCAGCAGGCCGGCAGTTAGCGAACCGGCGGGGGGATGCCCGCCGGTTCGGGGAGCACTCAGTCGAAGAAGGTGCCGGTGCTGGCGCCGACCGGGGCCAGGGTCTCGTCGTTGAAGTACTGGAAGATATGCTTGCCGTCGGCAGTCTGCACCACGGCGCGGATTTCGCCCGGAGCGCCTTCATAGGCTTCAATGGCGTTGACGCCCTTGTGCTGCAGCTGGGTCACGTACCAGTCATTGTCGAACGACGAGTCGCTGGCCAGCACGGGAGCCGAAACGGCACCGGCGAGCAGGAGAGCGGCGAGAGCGATGGAGGTCTTCATTTTCGTGTCCCTTTCGTTTTCTGGACAACAGGGAAATCGGACTCCCCATCGCACTTCGCAAGACACGAAAACTGCACCCTCCGGGCTTGAAATTCATGAATTAACGCAGAGGGTTACGCCGAGGAGTGCCACCACCTTGAGAGATACACAGGGTCACTCGGGGGGGTAGGTATCCTCAAGGCAACCGAAGGCAGCACGGGGCTTTCAGTGGCGTTTCGGGGCGCGGAGCGGCATCGGAAATGACGTAAGTGAGGGCGCGGAAGGGCAGGTGCCGAAGACAATGGGCCTACCTCTACACGAGCGCGTGACAATTCTGACAAATTGGAAAGGAGCGCTGCACCCGATCCCGCCTGTGCCACTCTCTTCGCGTCAGTCGCATTCCGGCATGGTTTGCGCGAAGCGATGGAGGCGTAGCGATGATCGGGACGCTGCGGCACTGGTAAAGCGGTTCAGGGCCAATGCCGATGCCAGCTATACCGACGACGACTGGCAGTCTTTGGCGAGGTTCACCCCTACGATCCGGACTACGCGCTGCCGCGCGCCATGCATATCGGGCAGAACGACTGGGTGCACTACAAGCGCACGCCCTGAGACGGCTCAGGGCTGCTGCCAGTCCGGGTTCAGGCGCGCCCACTCGCTGTGCCATTCGTCGTTCAGTTGCTTGCGACGGCGGCCGAAGCGGCGCTCGGTCGGCGTGGCGCTGACGATGCGGTCGGTGCGAAAGTGCCGGAAGGCCTCGCGCATCACGCACCACGCGACGACCACCTGCTTGCCCTCGTAGTAGGCGAGCTGCACCGGCCAGATATCGCGTTCGCTCGGCTTGCCGCCTTCGTCGGCATAGGTGATGTGGAGCGCGGTTTCGCTGCGCATCGCCGTCCGCACCTGCCCGAGCACCGGCATCGGATCGCTGGCGGCGCGTGACACCGGCCACAGGCCGGTATCGCGCATGCGGTCGCGCAGGTCCTGCGGCGAGGCGGTGCCAATCTTGCCAAGCGCGTTCCTTGCGGCATCGGCGAGGCCGGCATCGGGCTGCGCCTGCACCCAGCGCGCCCCGAGCACCAGCGCCTCCAGCTCCTCGGGCGAAAACATCAGCGGCGGCATGAAGAAGCCGGGCCGCAGCATGTAGCCGACCCCCGCCTCCCCATCGATGGGCGCACCAAGCCCGATCAGCGTCTGGATGTCGCGATAGAGCGTGCGCACCGACACGCCCTGATCCTCGGCCAGCTGTGCGGCCGTCACCGGGCGCCGATGGCGGCGCAGCGCATCCATGACCGAGAACAGGCGCTGGGTCTTGTCCATCTCAGCTGACGACGGTGATCTTTTCGCTCGCCCGCGTCACCGCGGTATAGAGCCAGCGGGCCCGTTCCTCGCGGAAGACATAGCTTTCGTCGAACAGGTACACATTGTCCCACTGCGAACCCTGCGCCTTGTGCACGGTGAGGCAGTACCCAAAGGTGAACTCGTCGAACTGCCGGCGCTCCGGCCAGCTCAGCCCATCCTCCTCGCCCGAAAAGAACGCTGCGTGGGTGACGACCTTCGCCTGCGTCGCCTTGGCGCCGGTGACCTCATCGGGGTCGAGCGTCATCGAGTAGCGGGCGTTGGAGCGCTTCTTCACCTCGGCAGCGGTCCAGATCTGGCCGTTCAGCAGCTTTTTGATCGGGTTGTTGCGCAGGCACACCAGCCGATCACCGGCCACCGGTTCGTGGCGCGGCAGGCTCTTCAGCTCACGGATGCGATCGTTGTAGGCGACACGGGTCTTGTTGCGCCCGGCCAGCACCTGGTCGGCCAGCAGCACCTCGTCGCGATCGACCTCGGCGCGCGGGATGACCACTGACTCGCCATAGCGCCCGTGCTCCAGATAACCGCCTTCGCGAATATCCATCGACATACGGATGATCGGGTTGTCGGCTGCCTGCCGGTGAATTTCCGTCAGCATCACATCCGGCTCGTCGGCGGTGAAGAAGCCCGCACCCTGCACCGGTGGCAGCTGAAACGGATCGCCCAGCACCAGCACCTTGGTGCCGAAGCTGAGGAGGTCACGGCCGAGCGCCTCGTCGACCATCGACACCTCGTCGATGACGATCAGGTCGGCGGTCATCGCCTCGCTCTCGGGGTCGAGGGCAAACCGCGGCTCGCCTTCCTTCTCCGATACCAGCGTGTAGATGAGCGAGTGGATGGTCGAGGCGCTGCGTGCGCCGTACTTGCGCATCACCATCGCCGCCTTGCCGGTGAAGGCGGCGTATTTCACCGACTTCACCCCCTGCGCCAGGTGGCGCGCGAGCGTTGATTTGCCGGTGCCGGCCCAGCCGAACAGGCGGAACACCTGCTTGGCGTCCTTGTCCTTCAGCCAGGCTGAAACCGACTGCAGCGCCTCATCCTGTTGGGGCGACCACTCCATCAGGCGATGGTCGTCTCGACCGACCCGACCCCGGCGATGGAGCCGGTGACGCTATCGCCCTTCACCACCGCGCCGACGCCGGCCGGCGTGCCGGTGAAGATCAGGTCGCCGGGGAACAGCTCGAAATAGCGCGAGAGCTCGGCGACGACATGCGGCAGGTCCCAGATCATGTCGGAGATATCGGCCGACTGCCTGGTCTCGCCGTTCACCTCCAGCTTGATGGCGCCCTTGAGCGGCGGTGTCAGGGCGCTCGCCGCGACCAGCGCGGAAATCGGTGCGGAGTGGTCAAACCCCTTCGCCACTTCCCAGGGCTTGGCCGCCTTCTTGGCCCAGGCCTGCAGGTCGCGGCGGGTGAAATCGATGCCAACGGCATAGCCCCAGACATGGTCCAGGGCTCTCTCGACCGAAATGCCCTTGCCGCCCGTACCGATGGCGGCGACCAGTTCGATCTCGTAGTGGAGATTGCTGGTTTCGGTGGGGTAGGGGATCGGCGCCCCACCGGTGACGATGGCGTCGGCGGGTTTTGAAAAGAAGAACGGCGGCTCGGCATCCGGGTCGTGGCCCATCTCGCGGGCATGCTCGGCATAGTTGCGGCCGACGCAGTAGATGCGCCGCACCGGAAAGGCGCCGCCCCCCGCAACGGGTACGCTGACCTGCGGCGGCGGGGTAATAACGAACTCGGCCATCTCAAATCCCATTTCGATTGTCGGGCGCACCATAACCAAAACCGTGGTGGGACAAAATGAGAACTTGCGCTACACGACGATGTCGAAGACCAGCAGGCCGGCAACGCCGCCGTCGAGCGCCTCCACCAGCCGCGCGCCGGCCGCCTGGTGGGCCGGGTCGGCGAGGTAGGCGTCGCGCGCTGTGGCGTCGGGGAAATCCATGGTGAAACCATCGGTGAAGCCCTGGTGCAGGCCCTCCGGGGAGACGTTGGCACCAAAGCTCATTGCGCTGATGGCGAGATGGTCCTGCAGAGCAGCAAGCTGATCGTAGATGCCCTGTCGCTCGGTTGCCGGCACATCGGTGCGGAACTTCACGAGGACGATGTGGCGGATGGTCATGCTGTCTCCCTGCGGCGCGGATGATTCCGCATTGTAACGACGACGACGGGCCGCGACGATCAAGATGATTGCCGTGCCGGGAGTGACGTGAAATTGTGGCCGCCGGACTTGCCTTGGGGGCGAAACGATATGGCCGACAAACCCTTCGACGCCGATGCTCTGATCGACGCGGCGGCGCCGCTGCTGCATCTGCGGATCGAGCCCGAGTACCGGGCGGCGATCAAGGCAAACCTCAAGACCGCCAGCAAGATG
>CAMDAL010000038.1 GCA_945888565.1 Devosia equisanguinis
CGATCTGCCGCATCGAGATCCCCGAATGCCGCAATATCTCGATCTCCACCCGCTCACGCAGGCTCACCTGTTCATAGCATTGTCCCATCGCAGCAACACCTTAGCAGGTGTTGCACTTGTCGCGTGAGTTCAGGGGACCCAACTCGAAACCTGCGCTGGTGATGAGGTGGGTCCCTGCTTTCGCAGGGATGACACCAGCGAGAAACGCACACCGCAGTCGGTTCATGCCGGCACGTACTGCGTCGCGCCCCGGCCAGCCACCATCACCACCCCACCGCACGAGGAGCCCATGAACCTCACGCCCACCGAGCTTGACCGCCTCACCATCTTCACGGCCGCCGAAATGGCCCGCCGCAACAAGGCGCTCGGCGTCCGCCTCAGCCACCCGGAGGCCGTGGCGCTCATCACCGACGAGGTCATGCTCGCCGCCCGCCGCGACATGCCCTATGCCGAGATCCGCGACATGGCGAGCCGCCTCCTCACCACCGACGATGTCGAGCCCGGCGTCGCCGAAATGACGCCGATGATCTACATCGAGTGCGCCTTCGCCGAAGGCACCAAGCTGCTCGTCATGTTCGAGCCCATCGCCCTCGGCCACCAGCCGCTCCTCGAAGACTCCTATCCCGGCCAGATCTTCAGCCCCGAAGGCGAGATCACCTTCTTCGAGGAGGGCGAGAGCGTCATGCTCGACGTCGTCAACACCGGGGATCGCGACATCCAGGTACGCAGCCACACGCATTTCTTCGAAACCAACCGCGCCCTCGAGTTCGACCGCGCCGCCGCCTGGGGGTTCAAGCTCGATCGCCCCGCCGGCATGGGCATCCGCTTCGAACCGGGCGTGCCGCAGTCGGTCCGGCTCGTCCCCATCGCCGGCAATCGCATCGTCCAGGGCCAGGCCGGCCTCGTCAACGGATCGCTCGACACTGCCGGGGCCAAGGCTGCGGGCCTCGAGCTCGCCCGCGCCCGCGGCTACAAGGGAGCCTGAACACCATGTCGACACTGTCACGCGCCGCCTACGCCCGGCTCTACGGCCCGACCAAGGGCGACCTCATCCGGCTGGGCGATACCGAACTGCTGGTCGAGATCGAGCACGACTACGCCGTCTACGGCCATGAACTGGTGCTGGGGGCAGGCAAGAACCTGCGCGACGGCGAGGGCATCGATCCCTACGCCCGCCCCAGCGACGGCATCCTCGATATCGTCATCTACGGCGTCACCATCATCGATGCGGTGACCGGTATCATCAAAGCCGACATCGGCATGAAGGACGGGAAGATCGCCGGCATCGGCAAGGCCGGCAACCCGCACGTCATGCCCGGCATCACCCCCGGCATGCTGGTCGGCAGCACCACGCAGCAGATCAACGGCGTCAACTTCATCGTCACCGCCGGCGCCATCGAAAGCCACGCCCATATCGCCTCGCCCGAACAATCCGAGCACGCCCTCGCCGGTGGCACCACGACGCTGGTCGGCTCCGGTCCGCTCGATGTCGGCTCGGGCACCACGCGCTCGTTCGGCCTGCTGCTGCAGGGCATGGAAAGTTCACCGGTCAACTACGCCCTGTTCGGCCGTGGCAGCACCAGTCCGGAGGCGGTCGAGGAATCGGTCGCGGGCGGCGCGGCCGCCATCAAGATCCATGAGGATTGGGGCGCCGCCCCCGCCGTCATCGACGGCTCGCTGATCGCCGCCGACCGCAATGATTTCGCGGTGCACCTGCACACCGACACGATCAACGAGTTCCTGTTCGCCGAAGACACCATGGCGGCCTGTGCCGATCGCACCATCCACATGTACCATGTGGAAGGCGCCGGCGGCGGCCACGCGCCGGACCTCCTGAAGGTCTGCTCCTACGACAACGTGATCCCCAGTTCGACCAACCCCACCAACCCCTACACGCAGTATGCGATGGAGGAGGGGCTGCCGATGTCGATGATCGCTCACAGCCTAAACTACAACACGCCCGAGGACCTGCTGTTCGGCGAAGCCCGTGTCCGCGCCGGCACCGTCGCGGCCGAGGACTTCCTCCACGACATGGGCGCCATCTCGATCTTCGGCACCGACACGCAGGGCATGGGCCGCCTCGCCGAAAACGTCGCCAAGTGCTGGCAGCTGGCCTCGGTGATGAAGGACCGGATCGGCCGCCTCCCCGAGGAGACCACCGACCGGGCCGACAACGAGCGGGTGAAGCGCTACGTCGCCAAGCTCACCATCAACCCGGCCATCGCCGTCGGCATCGACGACCATGTCGGCTCGATCGAGGTCGGCAAGATCGCCGATCTCGTGCTCTGGCCACGCGCCAGCTTCGGCGTGAAACCGTGGACCGTCATCAAGAACGGCGCCATCACCTGGCAGGCGATGGGCGACGGCAATGGCAGCCTCGGCGTGGCCGAGCCGCAGATCCAGAAGACCATGTGGGGTGGCCTCAGCATGGCGACGCAACGGGTCAGCTTCAACTTCATGTCGAAGCTCGCCATCGATGCCGGAGTCGCCGACCGCCTCGGGCTTGCGAAAACCACCCTGCCGATCAAGTCGGTCCGCCAGTTGCGGAAGAAACACATGATCCGCAACGACCTCCTCCCCTGGATCGAAGTCGACCCCCAGACCTACGAAGTTCGCGCCGACGGCAAGCTGCTGATGTGCGAGCCGGTCAAGAAAGTCCCGCTGATGCGGAGGTACATGCTCAGATGAACCAGCTCGCCCCCACTGTCACCACAGCGCGCAACAAGCCCATCGCCGCCGCCCGCGTCGGCATCGGCGGTCCGGTCGGCTCGGGCAAGACCGCCATGGTCGAGCGCCTGATCCCGGCGCTGATGGCCCGCGGCATCGACATCGCCGTCATCACCAACGATCTCGTCACCGCCGAGGACGCCGAGCGCGTCCGCCGCTCCGGCCTCATCGATCCGGCCCGCGTCTCAGCGGTCGAGGCCGGCGCCTGCCCGCACACCGTCATCCGCGAGGACCCCACCCTCAACATCGAGGCCGCCGACGAGCTGGAGCGCCGCTTCCCCGGCGTCGAACTTATCCTCCTCGAATCGGGCGGTGATAACCTCGCCTCCACCTTCTCCCGCGACCTCACGGATTTCTGGATGTTCGTCATCGATGTGGCCGGCGGCGACGACATCCCCCGCAAACGCGGCCCGGGCGTCATCCGCTCCGATCTGCTCGTCATCAACAAGACCGACCTCGCCCCCTATGTGGGGGTCAACCTCGACCGCATGCATCAGGAGGCCCTCGCCGTCCGCAGCAACCGCCCGGTCCTGCTCACCAACTGCCGCAAAGGCGAGGGCATCGAAGCCGTCGTCGACCTCATCGAGCGCGAGGTGCTGTTCCGCACGTGAAACACGCGACAATATCAAGTGAACAGTGTCAACTTGACCTGAGTTTCGTTGTCCGCAACGGCCAGACCCTGCTCGACCGGCGCATGTTCAGCTATCCCTATGTGCTGATGCGCACGTTCAGGGAGCCCTCAGCCGCCGTTCATCTGGAAGACAAAAATAGACCAGCAACGCTGACCCATCTAATCGTTCAGAACAGTTCAGGACCTGTTCATGATCGTGACGATCTCGCGACCAAACTCGTACTGAGTGCGGCCACCAATGTCCGCATTACCTATCAGGGCGCCACCGCCATCCACCGCGCCCGCTCCGGCAACCTGAGCCGCGAGCGCCTCAGCATCAGCCTCGGCGAAGGCGCCCACCTCAGCTACCTGCCCGAGGCCCGCATCTACTTCCCCGATGCCGCCCACCAACAGGCAACCGACATCGAGCTAAGTACCGGCAGCACCCTGCTTTTCACCGACAGCTTCACGACCCACGACCCGGAAGACCGGGCACGTCCGCTGTCCGAACTCGACAACACCCTCACCATCCGCCGCGCCGGCGAGACCGTCCTCCTCGACCGCCAGCACCTCAGATCGCCGGCCTTCAACCCGGCCTTCCGCGCCTTCGGCACGCTCCTCTTCATCGGCCTCGGCGAGCCGGAATTGCCAGCAATCCCAGACCTCTACGCCGCAAAGAGCCAGCTCCCCAACGCCCTCGGCTGGTCCATCCGCCTCGCCGCCCCCGACCTCCGCCCGATCCGGGCTGCGGTCCGGGCGGTCACATCGCCCTGAGGTCCGCGATCGTCCTCCGGATCACCGCCTCTACCCGTGCCCGCTCCTCGCCCTCGAGCGGCAGCCGCGGCGGCCGCACATGTTCCGGCGCCCCGTACACCAGGTGCTCGGCGAACTTGATGTACTGCACCAGCTTCACATCGGTATCGAGGTGGAAGGCCGGCGTCAGCAGCCGGTAGAGCGGCAGTATCTCCTTGAAATTGCCTGCCTTTGCGGCGTTGAACAGCTTCACGCACTCCGCCGGCCAGGCATTCGTCATCCCCGAAACCCAGCCCACCACGCCCAGCGCCAGGCTCTCGAGGATCAGGTCGTCCACCCCGCAGAAGATGTCGAACCGGTCGCCGAAGGCGTTGAACAGGTCGGTGACCCGGCGGACGTCGCCCGTCTCCTCCTTCACCGCCACGATCTCCGGCACCCCGGCCAGCCCCTCGAGCGTCGGCACGTCCACATCCACCTTATAGGCCAAGGGGTTATTGTAGATCATGATCGGCAACCCGCCGGTCGCCACCGCCTTGTACCACGCGACCGTCTCCCGCCGATCGGTCCGGTAGGCGAGGCTGGGGAACACCATCAGCCCCTCGGCGCCGAGCTTCCGGTAGTGCTTGGCCGCCGCAACCGCATCCGCCGTCGACAGCTCAGCCAGCCCCGAAAGCAGCGGCACGCGGCCGCCCACGGCTTCCTTCGCAGCGGGCACTACGAGGTCCTTTTCGGCCTGCGTCAGCGCCGCGTTCTCGCCCAGCATCGGCAGCACGATCACACCGCTGACCCCGCTCGTCACCAGCCGGTCGATGCTGTGCTGAAACGCCTTCAGGTCCAGCTCGCCGCTTGCCGTCATCTTGGTGGTGGCCGCCGGAAACACGCCGCTCCAGGTCATTTTCGCCTCGCAAACAATGGATTGCCACCCGGCAGATTGTCAGGCCGCTGCGCAATCTATACAGCCCCCGCTACCGGTTGAAAGCCCGAAGCGCCTCGTAAAGTTCGCGATACTTGCCAAACTTCTCGGCGTAGTACCCGACCTTGCCGGCATCCGGCTCGAAGGTTGCGTCGAACTGCACCAGTTCCCGCGACGCCGCCACGATCGATGGCATCACCCCGCTGCCCACCCCCGCCAGCATGGCCGCCCCGATCGCCGCCGCCTCGGGCGCCGCGGCCCGCCGCAGCACCATGCCGAGCGCATCCGCCCTTATCTGGCACCACACGTCCGACCGCGACCCGCCCCCGCCGATATTGACAACCTCGACCCTGCGCCCCGCCGACGCCTGCAACGCCTCGAACGCCCAGCGCACCGAGAACGCCACCCCCTCCATCACCGCGCGCACCATCTCCGGCGCCCCGGCCCGGTTGTCCATCCGCGCAAACACCCCCCGCGACGCGCTGTCCCAGATCGGCGCCCGCTCGCCCATCAGATGCGGCAGGAACAGCGGCACGGCGGAGGATGGCTCGATGCCTCCGGCCAGCGCCGACATCTCCTCCGGACCGCGACCGAGCACCTTGCCGAACCACGCCAGCGCCGCCCCGCCGGTCTGCGTCGGCGCCGCATGCATGACGATCCCCTCATAGGGCGGGAACAGGATCACCCCCGGCGTGGGGTTCACCACCGAGGAGACGATCCCCGGAATCTCGCTGGTGCCGCTCTGGTACATGGCGTCGCCATCTGCAGCCACACCCGTGCCGAACATGCCGCCCCAGGCATCCATTGCTCCCACTACCACCGGCGTTCCCGCGCACGGCAACCCCGCACGCACGGGTCCCGCCACGTGGGTAAACGGATGGAGCGGCGGAAACTTCTCGAGCGTCCCCGGCAGCAGGTCGAACAGCGGCTCGACATAGCCCTTCGCATCGACGAGCCCGATGGCGGCGATCGGATCAGCCGCCAGCTCACCGGTGAGATGCAGGATGCAGTAATCGCGCGGCTGCAGCACGTATCGGGTCTTCGCCCAGGCTTCCGGGGCAACACGGCGGACATGCGCGACCCGAGCGAGCGCGTGGCTCGCATCGATCGGCATCGGTCCACCGAACCAGTCGAGCTTCTGCTGCGCGCCGATCCGACCGTCGAGCTCTGCCGCATCGCTCGCGGCCCGCGCATCCTGCCACACGATCGCCGGCAGCACCGGCTCCCCCGTCCCGTCGACGAACACCGTCGTCTGCACCTGCGAGCAGATGCCGATCCCGGCTAGACCCCCGAGGTCATGCCGATCGGCAAACTGCCCCAGCGCCGCCAGCACCCCATCCATCCAGTCCCGCGGATCCTGCTCGGCATGCCCCTCAAGCGGCCGCGCGATCGGATAGGGCCGGGCGAAACTGTCGAGCCGGTTGCCTTTCGCATCGATCAGGATCGCCTTGATCGCGGTCGTACCGACGTCGATGCCGATGAAAGTGGTTTCAGCCACGCCGTTCTCCCCCAAATCCCAGTGGCCGCCCGTGGCCGGCTCCCTTATAGTCACCGGAGGCACCAGTAAAACAGCCGTCTGCGCGGGCAATGCAGACAGCCGGGCGAACATGCAGCCCGATGCCTTCAGGAGGACTACCCGAAATGCTCACTAACCTGTCTAAGACCGCTCGCGGCCTCGCCTTCGCCGCTGCCGCCATCGTCGTGGGCGCCTCAGGCGCCGCGATCGCGCAGGCCAAGGTCGCCGTCATTACCCCCTACATGGCCCAGCCTGGCACCCAGGCCTATGTCGAGGCCTTCCAGGCCGTAGCCAAGGAAAAAGGCTGGGACGTCAACGTGGTGGATACCGCCGGTGACGTCGCCGCCGTGATCAGCCGCATCGAGGACGTGGTGAACCAGGGCGTCGACGCCATCGTCATCAACGTCGATCCGACCCAGGTCGCCGCCGGCCTGCAGACCGCCAAGGACGCCAACATTCCGGTCGTCGGCATGGATGCCGGCAGCGATCCGCTACTCGCTACCAACGTCACCTCCGATGGTGTCGCCATGGCCGAGACCACCGCCGGCTTCGTCGTCGATCGTATCGGCGGCGAGGGCAATGTCGTGATGTTCGTCTTCGACGCCTTCCCGCCCGTGCAGGTGCGCGGCGCCAAGGCCGATGAAATTTTCGCCGCCAATGCCGGCATCACCGTCCTCGACCGGATCACCCCGGACGTGTCGGACGGCGGCATCGCCGACTCCCGCGCCAAGATGGATGCGGTCCTAGCGGCCAATCCCGAGCCGGGCAGCATCAAGGCCGTCTGGGCCGCCTGGGACCAGCCGGCGCTCGGCGCCCTGCAGGCCATCGAGGCCGCCGGCCGTCAGGGTGAAGGCATCGTCATCACCGGCATCGACGCCAACCCGCAGGCCCGCGAGGAAGTCGCCAAGGGCGGCAACTTCGAAGCCACCGTCGCCCAGGACTTCGCCGGCATCGGCGCTGCCGCCGCCGAAGCCGTCGCTGGCCTCCTCGCGGGCAACGCCCCGGCCGACGCCGTGACCTTCGTGCCGACCAAGCTGGTCACCAAGGAAAACGCGGCTCAGTAAACCGCGAGCGGGCGCCTCGGCGCCCGCTCTTCCTCCTCATGAGTTTCCTCTCCCTCGACAATGTTGCAAAAGCCTACGCGGGCGTGCCCGCGCTGCGCCGTGTCGCCCTCACCATCGAGGCGGGCGAGATCCACGCGCTCATGGGCGAGAACGGCGCCGGCAAGTCGACGCTCATCAAGATCCTCGCCGGTGTCGTGGCGCCCGACACCGCCGACATCCGCATCGACGGTAAGCCGACCACTATCGGCAGCCCGCACGAAGCGCACCGCCTCGGCTTCCGCTTCATCCACCAGGAATTCAACGTCGTCCCGGCCATCTCGGTGGCCGAGAACATCTTCATCGGCCGCCGCTACCCACTGCGCGCCGGCGTGCTGGTCGACTGGCGCGCGCTGAACACCACGGCCGGCAACGCGCTCGAAAAGCTGGGCATCACCCATATCGACCCGCGCCAGCGCATGGCACGGCTGTCGCCCGGCGACCAGATGCTGGTCCGCCTGTCGAGCGCCTTCCTCAGCGAGCCCGACGCCCCCGCCCGTCTCTACGTCATGGACGAGCCAACTGCCGCCCTCACCCGCGACGAGTCCGAACGCCTGTTCCGTGTGCTGCGCCAGATCCGCGCCGACGGCGGCTCCGTCCTCTATGTGTCGCACCGCCTCGACGAGGTGATGGCGCTCTGCGACCGCGCCACCGTGATGCGCGATGGGGCCACCGTCGATACCGGCAGGATGGCGGACATTACCCACGACGACCTCGTCGCCCTGATGATCGGCCGCAAGGCCGACGAGGCCTACCCCGCCGCCGGCGCCACCCCCGCGAGCAGCAACACGCTCGATGTCCGCGACCTCGCTGCAGGGCGCCTGCGCTCGACCTCGTTCAGCCTCCGGCAAGGCGAAATCCTCGGCATCGCCGGCCTCTCCGGCTCCGGCCAGCGCGACCTGGTCCGCGCCCTGTTCGGCGACCTGCCGGCGCGCGGCGGCACCGTCACTCTCGATGGCAAGCCCTACCGCCCCTTCAGCCCCGCCGACGCCTGGAAGGCCGGCGTCGCCTACGTGCCGCGCGAGCGCCGCAGCGAAGGGCTGATGCTCACTCGCCCCATCTTCGAGAACATCACCCTCGCCCAGCTCAAGCGGCAAAGCCTCGGCGGCAGCTTCCTCACGCCGCGCGCCGAGCAGCGCTTCGCCACCAGCCTCGCCGCCGACGTCCGCCTGCGCTCGACCGGTTCGCGACAACTCGCCGGGCAGCTGAGCGGCGGCAACCAGCAGAAGGTGGTCTTCGCCAAGGCGCTCAGCGGCAACCCGAAACTGCTGCTGCTCGACGAGCCGACGCGCGGGGTGGACGTGGGCGCGAAATTCGATATCTACACCATCATTCGCGACATGACGCAGAAGGGCATGGCGGTGATCCTGGTGAGTTCCGACCTGCCCGAGCTGATCGGCATGTGCGACCGCATCGCGGTGATGCGCGATGGCGCCATCGCGGAAATCATCCCGGCCAAGGGACTGGGCGAGGACGATCTGCTGAACCGCTGCTACGGCCGCGTCGCCGCATGACCATAGCCACCCTGCTCCGCCGCTACGGCACGCTGATCGGCTTCGCGCTAATCCTGGGCTTTTTCTGGTTCAACCTGCCCGACACATTCATGACGGCGCGCAACTGGCTGAACATCACCCAGCAGCTCTCGATGCTGATGGTGGTGGCCGCCGGCATGACCATCGTCATGGTGATGGGCGACTTCGACCTCTCTGTCGGCTCGGCGGCGAGCCTATCCGGCATCGTCGCAGGCGTGCTGTTCGCGGCTGGCTACCCTATCTGGATGACGGTCGGCATCGCGCTGCTGGGCGGTCTCGTGGGCGGAGCCATCAACGGCGTGCTGGTCAGCTTCATCGGCATCCTGCCCTTCGTTGCCACGCTCGCCATGCTGACCATCCTCTCGGGCGCCGCTTTCGTCCTCAGCGGCGGAAAGACGATTTCGGGGGCTTCGATCCCCGCCGATTTCTCCAACTTCGCCCGTGGCGGTATTCCGCTTGGCGAGATCGGGGGCGTCGCCGTCATGCTGCCCAACCTTACCATCGTCGCGCTGGTCGTCGTCTTCGCCGTCTGGGTCCTGCTCGAACAGACCACCTTCGGCCGCCGCCTTTACGCCATCGGCGGCAACATCGAAGCCGCCTATCTGTCGGGCGTGGCCGTGCGTCGCCTGAAGCTCATCGCCTTCGCCCTCACCGGCCTCAGCGCCGCCGCCGCCGGGCTGATGTATGCGAGCCGCGTCGCCTCGGCCAACCCGACCCAGGGCAGCGGCCTCATGCTGAACGCCATTGCCGCGGTGTTCCTTGGTATGACCATGAGCGAGCAAGGCGTGCCCCGCATCCTCGCCACCGTCATCGGCGTGCTGATCCTCGGCGTGCTCGACAACGGCCTGACGCAGATGAGCGTCGACAGCTACATCCGCCAGATTCTCGTCGGCGCCATCATCGTGCTGGCCGTCTCCGCCAGCTCGTTCTGGAAACGCCTGCGCCGCTAGCTGGTGATCGTCACCGTCCCTGCCGGATCGGTGGGGAAGTAGAGATTGCTCACCCAGTGCCGCCCACCGGCACAACCGATCTCGACGAGGCCGTTGTCGACGAACACATCGAGATCGAACGCCCCATCCACGACCGCCTCGAAGCTGAAATGCGTCTCGTACCCGCGGATCACCTCGATCGCCGGATGCGCTTGGCGCAGCATTGTCACCTCGTAGCGGTCGCCGCCCTTGCGCTCCACGACCAGAACGGGGTCGGCTTCCCCGAACAGCGCCAACGCGAGCCGCCCGCCCGCGGGCGCAACCCACCGATGACGCAGCCGATAGACGGCCGACGCCGGCACCCCACCCGCAAGCTCGGGAAACTGCCGAGCCGCGCTGGGGTCCACGTACTGCACCAGCCGCAGCCCCTCTGGTCCTCCGGCAAGCTGCAGCCGCCGCGGCAGATTCATGCTGCCCCGAAACCCTTCGGATGGCGTGTGGTTGGCATACATCCAGTTGCTCATCCACGCGATCGCCAGCGGGTCCTCTCCGGCCATCCCGGAAAAGCTCTGCGCTGCGTAGTAGTCGCGCCCCCAATCCATGAACAATTCGAGGTCCGCCACATTGCGGTTGCGGAACGTATGCCCGTCGAAATCCCCGACGAAGTAATGCGTCCCCGACCCGCCCGAGATATGGCCCCGTCCGAGCCCGACCACGAGAATCCACGCCGTCTCGCCGGTCCCCTGAACCCTCATCGGGAACAGGTCGGGACACTCCCACGGCCCCGGGTTAGGCGCCGGATCGTGCCGCCCCTCGGCGAACTCGCTTTCGAACTGCCAGTTCAGCGCATCGGGCGAAGAGTAGAAGCCGATCGACTGCCCATGCGTCACCACCATGATCCAGCGCTGCGTCGCCTCGTGCCAGATCACCTTGGGGTCGCGGAAATCGCGCGGGCCGGGCGTCGGCAACACCGGGTTGCCGGCAAACTTCGCAAACCGCGTCATGCCTCGGTCGGCCACCGCCACCGCCTGATCCTCGATCGATGGCGGACCGTCGCGATGCGCTGTGTAGAACAGCAGCACCCCGTCACCAGCCCCGAACTCCGGCGCGACAGCGCCGTCGCCCGCCAGCACCGCGCTGCCCGAAAAGCACTGGCCGCTTGCCTCCGGATAGAGCGCGATCGGCTGCTCCGCCCAGTTCGCCAGGTCGGTGCTGGTGGCGTGCCCCCAATGCATCGGCCCGTGCACCAACCCGTGCGGATTGGCCTGGTAGAACAGGTGGTACACCCCATCGACGCGGATCGCGCCATTGGGGTCGTTGATCCAGCCCGATTGCGGAGAGAAGTGGAACTGCGGTCGCATCGCGATTGCCTCGCTGTCTAGCTCCCGCACTCTACCTCGACTTCGGCCAGACCGTCAGCACTCAACCGCACCTGTGCCGGCCCGTCGGCCCGAACGAACACGATCACCCGGCCATCGAAGGTTTTCCGGCGCGGTTCCGTGTACGGCGTGTTGTCCGCAAGGTCGCCGCTCTCGATGCCGAGCAACTCGCCGCCCTTGACTTCTGCGGAAACCAGCAGGTCATTCCTTGCGCGCTCGCCATTGTCGTCGCGCAGCGTACACTCGATCTGCACCACGCCCCCGTCGGGCAGCCCAGCCGCCTCGAGCGTGGCCCGCACCTGGGCTGGCGGCAGCCACACCGCCGCATCAAGCCTCGCCGCATCGCCACTCGGCCCGAACTCATTCCGCGCGACGACCTCGCCTTCGCGCAGAGTCTCGAGTACCAGCCGCGACAGATTCGCCGGCGTCTCCGCCACCCAGTAGCCGCCTTCGTCGTCGCGGGTCAGCGAAACTTCGCTGCCGTTGCAGGTCAGCCGGGGTGTGCCGTTGCTGAGGCAAACGATCTCGCCTGTCGCGTTGACGATGGCGTCCCACGAGCGGACGAGCGGGAGTGCCCAGGGGTGCTTCTCGTCGCCCTGCTTCAGTCGCGTCGCCAGGTAGGCGACCGGCTCGTCGGCCCACCAGCTTCGCCGCAGATGGAACGAGTGCTTGTCGAACCCCGCAAGCGTCAGTAGCCCGGCCCGCGAGCCGTGCTGCGGCCAGCCATGCGTTTCACCCAGGTAGTCGATGCCGGTCCACAGATACTGGCCCGAAATGTAGTCATTGTCCGTCACCGCCCGCCATTGGGCATAGCCATGACCGTTCTCGCCGCCCACGATCGGCTGGCTCGGGAACTTCTCGTGGTCGGCCGGATAGAGATGCTCCTTGTAGTTGTAGCCAACGAGGTCCAGTGGCTCGAGAAAGCCCGTGTGCCGCGACAGCTCTGGGAAGGCCGATCCCACCGTCACCGGCCGCGTCGAATCCTTGCGGCGCACGATCGCCGCCAGCTTGCGCGAGAGCGTTGCGAGGCGCCGCGCATCGGGCCGGTTCGGGTCATAGGCCCGCTGCCGCGCCGATTTGTTGGCGTCGTTGTTGCCCGTCATCGCTTCGAACATCGGGCTCGCATAAGGGTCGTTGGGGTAATCGATCTCGTTGCCTGTGCTCCAGGCGATGATCGAGGGGTAGTTGCGGTGCGCATCAACCATGTTCTCGAGGTCGCGCTCATGCCAGGCCGGGAATTCGTGGGCATAGCCCTGGTGCCGCGGCGGGTAGACATTGTGCCCCTGCCACCACTTGTTCTTGGGGTTCTCCCACTCGTCGAATGCCTCGTCGATGACGTAGAAGCCGAGCGCGTCGCACAGCCGGTAGAGTTCGGGCGCATGCGGGTTGTGCGCCATGCGCACTCCGTTGCAGCCCATCTCCTTGAGCTTCAGCAGCCGCCGCAGCCACACCGCCGCCGGCACCGCCGTGCCGAACGGGCCGGCATCCTCGTGCAGGCAAACGCCCTTCAGCGTCCGGTGCTCGCCGTTGATGAAGAACCCGTTATCCGCATCGAACCGGAAGGTGCGAATCCCGACGGTTTCATCGTACACGGCCCGCCGCATGGTACCGCCCTGCACCCAGCCCAGCGTGCTGCTGAGCCGGTAGAGGTTCGGCCTAGTGTCGGACCACAGGTCCGGCTGCAGGACCTTTCCCGTCACCTCGACGCTGGCGCTCTCACCCGCCGCTATCTCGACCTCGGCAGCGAACGTGTGCACCGCACCGCCCGACAGTGAGCGCAGTTCGTGCAGCACATGCACCGTCAGCGCCTCGCCAGTGTTGTTGCAGAGCGTTTGCGCTACGCGGACCATCGCCTCGCCGGCGTCGGCGCTCACCGTCTCGAACGCCGTGCCGTACTCGGCGACCCGCACCGGCTCGTGCACCTGCAGCTCGACCCGGCGGTTGATGCCCGTGCCGTTGTACCAGCGGCTGTCCGAGATATCGGTGTGCTCCACCCGCACCGCGATCACCAGGTCATCGCTGTTGGCATAGGAAAGGATCTCGGTGAGGTCGAACGAGAACTCCACCCAGCCATTCGGCCGACCGCCGACATGGTAGCCGTTCACCCACACCTGCGCGTTCTTGTAGACGCCTTCGAACTTCAGCCGCACATGCTTGCCGGCGACTTCGCCGACGTCCTTCAGCGACAGGTGCGCGCGATACCAGCCGATGCCGCCGGGCAGATAGCCGGTACCGCTCGAATGATGCTCGGCAAAGGGCTGCTCGATGCTCCAGTCGTGCGGCACGGCCAGTCGGCGCCAGGCGGCATCGTCAAAGCCCTTGGCCCAGGCTTCCGGCGCGTCGCCGAGGATGAACTTCCACCAGCGGATATCGTAGCGATGCATGAGCCTCCGGCCCCTATGTCTGGTTGGCCGCTGCGGCGGCGATGTACTTGTCGAAGATCCGGGCGAACAGAAACCCGTTGGCCGTGGCGATCGCGCCGAAGCCGGCCAGCAGCCAGAACAGCCCGTAGCCGGTGACTTGCGGGTAGAACACCGTGACGACGACCGAGAGTCCGATCACCGCCAGGGCGCCGAGCGTGGTGAGGGAGTGCTTCCACGACATCAGACGGGCGTTGCGCAGCACCTGCGGCGTGCTGCCGGTGAAGCTGGCAAGGTAAGGGAAGGTGAAAAGCGTCATCGTCGCAAAGCTGAAGGCGAGTCCGTACCAGATCGCCAGCAGCACCAGTTCGAGCAGCGGCTCGATCGCGAGGTTGGTGACGACGACGTACCAGGCTGCCAGCACTGCACCGATCGCCGCAAGGATGAGCCCGATGATCGTGCCCTGCCGGAAATTCTGTCGGAACGAGCGGAAATAGTCGCCCGACACCGAGTTGCATCGGCCCGTCGCGATCCGCATTGCGGTGAAGTTGAGCGCCGTCAGCGAGGCACCCAGCGTCACGACGGGGATCGAGGTGGCGATGAAGAGGAAATTCAGGATCATGACGTCCGCGACGCGGGTCAGGCCGCGCATCAGTGCGGAATCCTGCGAGAACAGGGTGACCACTGGTCTGAACTCCGGAAAGGGACGCGCGAGGGGCAGGCGGACCCGTTGGGGCCCGCCCGTCCATATCTGGCTGACTACAGGCCGCGGGCTGCCTTCCAGGCGTCCATGTCGGCCTGCAGCGAAGCGCGGGCATCCTGATACCCGACGTCATTCAGCTTCTGGCGCATCTCGGCCACTGCAGCGGCCGGATCCTCAAACTTGCCGTAGGCAAGCTGCGGAATGTACTCCGACAGCACGGCACTCATTGCGGCGAGGACTGGGTCGATCGCCTGCTTGTTCACGGTGAGCGTCGAGTAAGGATAGTCCTTGGCGCTTGCATCGAGCTTGGCGATGATTTCGCCCATGTTCGGTGCCTGCGTGGTGCGCGGCAGCTCGTATTCGTCCATGCGGCCCCACCAGTAGTTGGTGCCCAGGTCCATGGTCGACTGGTCCCAGCCCTCCGGCCGGCCCAGCTTCCCGTCGGCAGTGATGACGTAGTCGGTGCCTTCGATGCCGACAGTGAACAGCCGGTAGATTTCCGGATCGTTGCGGATCAGGTCGTAGACCTCCAGCGCCTTCTCCGGATGCTTCGAGTACGCACTCACGGCCATCGCGCCGTGCGTGAAGATGTCCTTGAAGAAGTTGCCGTTTTCCATGCCCCAGTAGAAGAATTTCGGGTCGGATCCAGGCTGCTTCTGGTTCATGTTGTTGACTATGTCGTTGACGAACGTCTGCGTGTGGTGCTGGTCGGCGCCCGAGCGGCCCGCATACAGCAGTTCGCGCGGCTCGCCGTCATAGTTCAGCGCATCCTCGCGCCACACACCGATCTCGTTCCACTGCTTGGCGAGCGTGGCCGCCTCGATCAGCGCATCGCCTTCCATGTAGCGGGAGGTCACGGTGTAGGGGTCGGCTGCCGAGGTATCGAACGGAGCGAAGTTGCCCGCCATGATGCCCTGGAGAGTCTGGAAGTCCGTGTGGCCCTGGATGTACCCAGTCAGCGGTGCCTCGCTCAGGCCCGCGGCATCCCACGGATAGGCGTCGGGCTGGTTGGCCTTCACCCACTGGAAATACGTGGTGAAGTCCTCGAACTTGGTGACTTCGCCGTTCTCCAGCCCGGCCGCCTTGGCCCAGTCTCCACGGTAGAAGAAGCCGTGGTTGGTGTACTGGGTGTAGTTGTCCTCGGGCATGAAGTAGATGTTGCCGTCGGCGAGCTTGGTCAGGTCCCAGTGCCCGGCCGCATCGACCTGTGCCCAGGTCTTGGGCGCATGCGCTTTCAGCATTTCCGCCGTCAGCGGCATGAAGGCGCCCTTTTCGGCGTTCTCCCACGCGTAGAGCCAGTCGGTGGCGGTAGCCACCAGATCGACATTGTCGTCGCCCGACAGCAGCTGCACGTTGTACTGGGTCTGCCAGTCCGCCCACTCGACATAGAACATGTCGAGCTTGGCATTGGCCTTGGCCACCAGCAGTTCGTTCAGCTTCTCCAGCACCGCCTCGAGGCGGCCGTTGGTAGGCTTGTTGCCCATCGTCAGCATGGTGATCTCGGTGGGCGCGTCCTGGGCGAACGCACTTGCCGTCAAAGCCGGCATGCTGATGCCGAGGGTCAGCAGCGCCGCCCCGACCCGCAGGATGTTCCGTCTGTGCATTTCTAGTCCTCCTCGTAAGTGCCTTGTTCTGGTCATTCGCGGTGATCCTCCCTCACTCGAGTGCCTCGAGAGTGCCGCCGGTCACCGGGCCGGCTGCGTAACTCAATCAGCCGTCATCCTTTCACCGCACCGATGGTGATGCCGCTGACGAAGTATTTCTGGATGAAGGGGTAGAGCAGCAGGATCGGGCCGATGGCCACGATGGCGCTCGCCATCTTCAGCGTATTGCTGGGCAGGTTGGTGATGCTGACATTGGAGCCAGCCACCGAGTTGCGCAGCGCGTTGGCGGTATTGATGATGTTGTAGAGGTGGTA
>CAMDAL010000039.1 GCA_945888565.1 Devosia equisanguinis
GATCTGGTCCGGTCGCTGAAGGACCACGGCGTGGCGGTGATCATCATCAGCCACCGGATGGACGACATCTTCTACTGCTGCGACCGGGTGATGGCGCTCTACCAGGGCACCAACTTCGCAGAGTCCGCGCTGCCGGATACCTCGCGCAACGAGGTCATCGGCTGGATCATGGGCACCAAGGGCCACACGACCGGCCTTGCCCACGACAACATGCATTGAGGGCGCCATGACCGACTCCACCGCCCCCGGCAAGACCGGCATCAACTGGGCCAAGTTCCTTGAGGTCTACGGCATCATCCTCGTCGTCATCGTGATGATGCTGGCGCTGGCCGCGATCAAGCCGGAGGTCTTCCTCTCGGCGCAAAACCTCACCAATATCCTCAAGCAGAACGCCTCGCTGGCGCTACTTGCGCTCGGCATGTACGTGGTGATCGTCACCGCCGGCATCGACCTCAGCGTCGGCTCCATCATGGGGCTCTCGATGGTGGCGCTCGCCATCGCCTCGAAGGCCGGCGTGCCGTGGCCGGTGGTGCTGCTGATCGGGCCGGCCATCGGCATCGCCGTCGGCTGGGTCAACGGGGTCGGCCTCACGGTGCTGAAGCTGCCGCACCCGTTCATCATGACGCTCGGCACGCTCAACGTCGCCCGCGGCCTCACGTTCCTGATCTCGAACGGCGCGCCGGTGTCCGGGCTGCAGCCCGAGGTGCGCTATATCGGGCAGGCCTACTACAGCTTCGGCCTGCCACCCCCGGCCGGTAGTCCGGCGAGCCTGATCCTCGTCGCCGTCTGCGCGGTGGGACTGTGGTTCTTCCTCGAGAAGACCAACATGGGCCGGCACATCTTCGCCATTGGCGGCAACCCGCATGCGGCGCGCGTATCGGGCATCAATGTCGATGGCACGCTCACCGTGGTCTACGTCATCTCGGGCTTCATGGCCGGGCTCTCGGGCCTGCTGCTCGCCGGCCGCACGGACTCGGGATTTCCGAACGCCGGCATCGGCATAGAGCTCGACGCCATCGCGGCGGTGATCATCGGCGGCGCCAGCTTCTTTGGCGGACGCGGCACGGTGATGGGGGTGCTGGCGGGCGTGCTGATCATGGGCATCCTGCGCAACGGGCTGAACATCAACAATGTCAGCGCCTTCTGGCAGCAGATCCTGATCGGGCTCGTCATCATCATCGCCGTCTATATCGATGTGCTGCGCCGGAGGGCGTCAGTGCGCCGCTGACCGAACACTACACGCCCGGCGACCCGTCTCCGCCGATCGGGCGACAATTTCCGGAGACTTCAGGGAGGACTACCGAATGAAGAAACTGCTTCTGGCTGGCGTCGCTGTCGGCGCGCTGCTCGGCATGATGGGCTCGGCCAACGCCGCCTACGTGCTGGCGATGAAGGGCCCGGGCGCGGGCAACCCGTTCTGGGCCGCTGTCGAAGCCGGCGCCAAGGCGAAGGCAACCGAACTCGGCGTCGAAGTCGTGGTTGTGGCTCCGCCGGCCGAATCCGACGTGCAGGCCCAGATCACCCAGATCGAGGACCTGATCGCCCAGGGCATCGATGGCCTCGCCCTTGCCCCCACCGATCCGAACGCCCTCGCGCCCGTGGTCGAGGCCGCCAGGGCCGCCGGCATCCCGGTGGTGTTCGTCGATACGCGCGGTATCAATGAAGGCGTCACCTTCATCGGCACCAACAACGAAGTGGGCGCCGCGCTCGCCGCGAAATACCTCTGCGACACGCTCCCGGCCGGCTCGGACGTCGCCATCCTGCAGGGTCTGATCAGCCAGTCGACCGGCCAGGCCCGCGCCGAAGGCTCCAAGAAGGGCCTCACCGATTGCGGCCTCAACGTCGTTGCCGAGCAGACCGCCGAGTGGGATCGCGCCAAGGGCCTGACCGTCACCGAGAACATTCTCGCCGGCAACCCGAACATCAAGGGCATCTTCGGCTCGAACGACAACATGGCGCTCGGCGCGGTGGAAGCGGTGAAGGCCGCTGCCCGCACTGACATCACCATCGTCGGCTTCGACGCCAACCCCGATGCGGCGGCAGCAGTGATCGCCGGCGACATGGCGGCGACCATCGCGCAGGCCCCCGGCAACATGGGCGGCTTCGGTATCCAGGCCCTGTTCGACCTCAAGGCCGGCAAGACCCTCGACGCCTGGATCGACACCGGCACCGTGCTGGTGACGAAGGACAACGCCGACGGGTACAAGTAAGCGTTGGCTTGAATGACAGCGCCCGGTCGCGAGGCCGGGCGCTAACAGCCGACCCCCACCCCAGCTTCGCTACGGCTGCCGCCTAGCTGCGCTACCCTCCCCACAAGGGGGAGGGAGACCAGTGGCAAACAGCGGGCAACAGCGACTCCCTCCCCCTTGTGGGGAGGGAAGTGGAGCTTGTGAGCGCTAGCGAGCTAGCGGAGCTGGGTGGGGGTGAGCAAAACGGGAGACGCTGAAATGACCGCCACCATCGGCGTCGGCCTCATCGGTACCGGCTACATGGGCAAGTGCCATGCGCTGGCCTGGAACGGGGTGAAGCCGGTGTTCGGCGATGGGCCGCGACCCCGCCTCGTGCATCTCGCCGAGGTGTCGGCGGAGCTCGCGACGCGGCGAGCGGAGGAGTTCGGGTTCGAAAAATCCACCTCCGACTGGCGGGCGCTGATTGCCGATCCGGAGGTCGAGGTGGTCTCAGTGACCACCCCCAATGCGTTTCACGCCGAGATGGCGATCGCGGCGCTCGAAGCGGGCAAGCATGTCTGGTGCGAAAAGCCGATGGCCGTCGGGTTTGGCGAGGCTGAGCGCATGGCCGCCGCCGCCTGCGCCTCGGGCAAGGTCACCGCGCTTGGCTACAATTACATCCAGAACCCGGTGATCCGGCAGATCCGGCAGCTGCTCGATGAGGGCGCCATCGGCGCGGTCAACCACGTCCGCTTCGAGATGGACGAGGATTTCATGGCTGATCCGGAGGCCCTGTTCTACTGGAAGTCCGAGGTCTCCTCGGGCTATGGGGCGCTCGACGATTTCGGCGTCCACCCGCTCAGCCTGATGCAGTTCCTGTTCGGCAGCGTTACGAAAGTGATGGCGCAGCTTTCGATGCCCTATGCCGATCGCCCCAGCCGCGACGGCGCGCGCCGCCCGGTCGAGACCTGGGACATCGCCTCGGTGCTGATGGAGCTCGCAAACGGCGCGTCGGGCGTCATGGCGCTCAACCGCTCGGCCTGGGGCCGCAAGGGCCGCATCGCCATGCAGGTGTTCGGCTCGAAAGGCACCATCGCCTACGATCAGGAGCGGATGAACGAGTTCCAGCTCTACCGCGCCGACGATCCGGCCGGCACGCAGGGCTTTCGCACCGTGCTGACCGGCCCGGTCCATCCGCCTTACGACCGGTTCATTCCGGCGCCCGGCCATGGGCTGGGCTTCAACGAACTGAAGATCATCGAGTGCCACGAACTGCTGAGCGCCATCCGCGGCGAGCCGGCACAGATCGTCGGCTTCGAGGCGGGGCTCGAGATCGAGCGGGCCGTGCATGCCATGGCGCAAAGCCATCGCGAGGGGCGGTGGGTGGCGGTGTAGCTCACCCCACCCGAGCTTTGCCAGGTCGCTTTGCTCCCGGCGCCGCTACCCTCCCCACACGGGGGAGGGAGCCCAGTGGCCTGACCTACGCTGTCGCCAGTGCGCCCGTCCGCTCCCGGCTCTCGACCCAGTAAATGAAGGCCGAGGCGGCGACGATCAGGGCGGCGCCGGGCCAGAACCAGACCGACGGCACCTGGCCGAGGATCACCCAGCCGAGCAGGCCAGATAGCGGCACCTTGGAATCGCCGAAGGGCTGCAGGTAAGTGGCATCGGCCACCTTGTAGGCGTAGGCGAGCAGATACTGCGCGGCGGCGGTGAGCGCCCCGAGCAGAGCCAGCAGCCA
This sequence comes from Devosia equisanguinis, assembly GCA_945888565.1. Classification (GTDB taxonomy): domain Bacteria; phylum Pseudomonadota; class Alphaproteobacteria; order Rhizobiales; family Devosiaceae; genus Devosia_A; species Devosia_A equisanguinis_A. The sequence goes on from CAMDAL010000039.1 coordinate 3,907, forward strand.
CAGCGCCGTGCCGGTGGGGATGGCGAAGACGTTTTCGGCGAGGCCTGATGGCAGCAGGCCGGGCGTGGCGATGCCGAGGGCCCAGACGGCGAGCAGGATCAGCAGGTGGTTCGGCGTCACCAGCACCAGCAGCGATACCGTCAGCGTCTCCGGGCTTGCGCCCTTCAGCGCCAGGTACTTGGTCAGCACGTCCGTCGCGGCCCAGAGGGCCGCAGCGGCAATTGGCACCAGTGCCGTCCAGCCGAGGCCTTCGGCGCCGACGCCCGAAATGATGATGGCGCCGGCAAAGCCGACCAGTGCCGCCCCGATCCGGGCCAGCGAGGCGCGTTCGCCGAGGAACAGCGTCGAGCCGAGGATGATGAACAGTGGCCCGGTGGCGAGCAGCGTCACCATCTGCCAGATCGGCACCCCGGTGGCGAAACCATAGACGAAGACGTGGACGCCGAGCGCCGAAACGAAGGCGCGGATTTCGTGCGCCAACGGGTGGGCGGTGCGGAGCTTGCCGACGCCGATCCTGAGGATCAGCGGCAGGCTGAGCACGGCGGCAATCACATATTGCCAGAACGCCATGCCGGTCGAGCTCATGCCGTAGCCGCCATATTCGACGGGGGTGGGCAGTGCCGATTGCAGCAGGTTGGAGCCGGCGAACGCGAAGGCGGCGACCAGCATGAAGATGGCGCCGGCGGTGGCGCCCGAGGATTTTGCAGTAGAGGAAACGTGGTTCATCGATGGATCCTTTCCGTAACCAGTTCCCTCAGGGAGTTACGGGGATCGACGATGGATCTATCGCCCGCCCCAATAGGAACGGGCGCTGAAGCCAGCGCGTTTTCCCGTTCTCTTTCATCCGGACTATACCGTCGGCCCCGGAATTGCACCGGATCTGCTGACCCCCCGGGCATGTCTTCATGCCGAAGGCGCTCGCGGGCTTTGGCTTTCGCCATCTACCGCCGGTGGGGAATTGCACCCCGCCCTGAGAACATTGCCATCGTAAAATAGCGATGGAGATTTATGACAGACCGACGACCAGCACAAGGGGGGCGAAGAGCATGGCTTGGCGCGCAGTGGTGCATGGCGGAGAAACACTCTTCGCCGCGCGTGCAGTCCACCGCACAACCAACGACGCTCCTTCTCCCGCTTGCGGGGGAAGGAGCCCGGCAGGGCGGAAGGGGGGAGCAACGAGCTCCGCGCCCCACCCGCGATACGCAGTCCCTTAAGCCTGCTTCTCCCGCGCGCTCTGCCGCAAGCCGTAGATCGTCGCGAGGACCACGCCGCTGGCCACCACGCCGATGATGATGGTGGCGAGCGCGTTGACTTCGGGCGCCACGCCCAGCCGCACCTTACTGAAGATGATCATCGGCAGGGTCGAGGAGCCGGGGCCGGAGACGAAGCTGGCGATGACCAGGTCGTCGAGCGACAGGGTGAAGGCCAGCAGCCAGCCCGAGACCAGCGCCGGGGCGATGATGGGCAGCGTGATGTCGAAGAACACCCGTACCGGGCTGGCGCCGAGGTCCATCGCCGCTTCCTCGAGGCTCATGTCGAAATCGGCGAGCCGCGATTGCACCACCACCGTCACGTAGGCAGTGCAGAAGGTGGAGTGCGCGAGGATGATGGTAAGGACGCCGCGGCCCTGCGGCCAGCCGATCAGGCTCTGCATGGTGACGAACAGGAGCAGCAGGGCGATGCCGGTGATGACATCAGGCATCACCAGCGGGGCCGACACCGTTGCCTGCAGCACGGTCTTGCCGCGGAAGCGGCGGAAGCGCACCAGCGCCACGGCGCACAGCGTGCCCAGCACCAGAGCGATGGTGGCGGAGACGGCGGCGATCTGCAGGCTGAGCCAGGTGGCCGGCAGCAGCTGCGGATCGGCCCAGAGGTCGGCATAGGCCTGGGTCGAGAACCCCGACCACACCGTCACCAGCCGGTTGGCGTTGAACGAGAAGATCACCAGCGAAATGATCGGCGCGTAGAGGAACAGGAAGCCGACCGAGGCGGCGAGCGGCAGGAACCAGCGGTTGCGTCCCATCAGCGGCGGCCCTCCACCACGGCGTTCTGTGCGCGCTGCATCAGCATGATGGGGATCACCACGATCACCAGCATGGAGATGGCGAGCGCGGCGGCGCGCGGCCAGTTGGTCTTCGAAAAGAACTCATCCCAGAGGATGCGGCCGATCATCTGCGTGCCCGGGCCGCCGAGCAGCGAGGGGATGACGAATTCGCCGATCGCCGGGATGAACACCAGCATCGAGCCGGCAATGACGCCCGGCATGGAGAGCGGCAGGGTGATCGAGAAGAAGGTGCGGATCGGGCGGGCGCCGAGATCGGCCGAGGCCTCGAGCAGCGAGGGATCGAGCTTCACGAGGTTGGTGTAGAGCGGCAGGATGAAGAAGGGCAGGTAGGAATAGACGATGCCGACATAGACCGCGAAATCGGTCTGCATCATCGTGAACGGCCCGAGGCCGAACACCGCCAGAGTGTTGTTGATCACGCCCTCGCCGCGCAGGAAGCCGCTCAGCGCGTAGACGCGCAGCAGGAACGAGGTCCAGAACGGCAGGATCACCAGCATCAGCAGGATGTTGCGCCAGCGGTCGGGGGCGCGCGCGATGGCATAGGCCATCGGGTAGCCGATGAGGATGGCGAACACCGTCGAGACCGCCGCAATGCGGATCGAGCTGAGGAAGGCGTTGATGTAGATGTTCGAGGGGTCGGTGAAGATGCGGATGTAGTTGGAGAGGTGCAGCGTCAACTGCACCGTGCCGTCCTCTGTGGTCAGCAGGTCGGAATAGGGCGGCTGGCCGAACTCCTTGGTGGCGAGCGAAATGCCGAACACCACCCCCAGCGGCACGAGAAAGAACAGCGTCAGCCAGGCGGCCGGCGCGGCGATCACCAGCCCGCGTCCGGAAAGGCCGAAGGCGGCGAGCGCCCGGCGCAGCCAGGCGAGGCGGCCCTGCGATGGCGGGGGCGCGGCGCGGGTCAATTGGTCAGCACCGAGCCGGAGTGTCCGTCCCAGCTGACCCAGACCGGCTCGTCCCACGAGATGGCGTTGGGGTCGCCGCGCAGCGCGTTGGTCTTGGTGACGCGGATGTAGCGGCCGTTCTCGAGCCGCACCTGGTAGACGGTCATGTCGCCCAGATAGGCGATGTCCTCGACATAGCCCTTCACGATGTTGGCGCCATCGGGAATACCCGGTTGTGCTTCCGGCCGATCGCGGGTCAGCACCATCTTTTCGGGGCGGATGGCCCACCACAGAATCTGCTCGGGCGAACAGTCGACGCCGTGGTCGACATAGATGTCGGTGCCCAGTTCCGCCGAGTTGATGCGGACATGGTCCGGCTCGTCCTCGGTCACCACGCCCTCGACCATATTGGCCGAGCCGATGAAGTTGGCGACGAAGCGCGAGTTGGGGAATTCGTAGATTTCGGTCGGCTCGCCCACCATGGCGATCTCGCCCTGGTTCATCACGCCGATGCGGGTGGCGAGGCTCATCGCCTCTTCCTGGTCGTGGGTCACCACAATGAAGGTGACGCCCAGCGTCTCCTGGATCTTCACCAGCTCGAACTGGGTTTCCTCGCGCAGCTTCTTGTCGAGCGCGCCGAGAGGTTCGTCGAGCAGCAGCAGCTTCGGCCGCTTGGCGAGGGCGCGGGCGAGGGCGACGCGCTGGCGCTGGCCGCCCGACAGCTGGTGCGGCTTCCGCTCGCCATAGGCATCGAGCTTCACCAGCTTCAGCAGTTCATCGACGCGTGCCGCGATCTCGGCCTTCGGCATGTGATCGCGCTTCAGGCCATAGGCGATGTTGTTCCACACAGTCATGTGCGGGAACAGCGCGTAGGACTGGAACATCATGTTGATCGGCCGGTTGTACGGCGCGACATTCGACATGTCCTGGCCATCGATCTCGATCGAGCCCGATGTGGGCACCTCGAAGCCGGCGAGCATGCGCAGCAAGGTCGACTTGCCCGAGCCCGAGCCGCCGAGCAGGCAGAACAGTTCGCCCTTGTAGATGTCGAGCGACAGGTCGTCGACCGCAGCCACGTCACCGAATTTCTTGGTGACGTTGCGGATGCGCACGAACGGCTTGGCCGCGGGGTCGCGCCAGGGCCGTGTGTCGGCAGCAAGCTGAGGTTTCTTCGCCATGTCGCTGGAAGTTCCGTCGGGTGAGCCGGACGGGGCAGCGCGGCCGCCCCGTCCGGAAGGGAGTGTTACAGGCCCGCTTTGATGCGCTGCCAGGTTTCGGTCAAGAGCTCATCGTAGTCGGGCGTGTGCGCCTTGAGGTTGAAGAGCTTGGCCGACACTTCGGCCGAGGGGTAGATCGCCGGGTCATTCTTCACCTCGTCGGCGATGAATTCGAGCGCCGCCTTGTTGCCCGAGGCGTAGAACACGTAGTTGGTGTTGGCCGCCGCGATGTCGGGGCGCAGCATGAAGTCGATGAACTTGTAGGCGTTCTCGACATGCGGCGCGTCCGCCGGAATGGCGAACAGGTCAAACCACTTCAGCGCGCCTTCCTTGGGGATGACATAGGCCACCTCCACCCCGGCCGCGGCTTCCGCCGCTGCGTCGCGGGCGATGAACACGTCACCCGAGTAGCCGATCGACAGACAGATCTCGCCGTTACCCAGATCGTCGATGTACTGCGACGAGTTGAAGGTCCGCACATAGGGGCGGATCGACATCAGCAGCTCTTCGGCCTTTTTCAGGTCGTCGGTGCTCTCGGAGTTCGGATCGAGGCCCAGGTAGTTGAGCGCCGTCGCCATCACCTCGGCCGGGGCATCGAGGATATTGACGCCACAATCCTGCAGCTTGGCCAGGTTCTCGGGCTTGAACACCGCATCCCAGCTGTCGATCGGGCCGCCGAGGGCTTCGGTGACCTTGGCGACATTGTAGCCGATGGCGGTGGTGCCCCACATGTAGTCGACAGAGTGGGTATTGTCCGGATCGTGCGCGGCGGTGGACGCCATCACGTCGGGGTCCATATTGACGAGGTTGGGGATCTTGGACTTGTCGAAGGGCAGGAACAGCCCGGCAGCTACCTGGCGCTCGAGGAAGAAGCCCGAGGGCACCACCACGTCATAGCCCGAAGCGCCCGCGAGGAGCTTGGCTTCCACGAGTTCGTTCGAATCGAACACGTCGTAGTTCACCTTGATGCCGGTCTCGGCCTCGAACTTCGCCACCGTGTCCTCGGCGATGTAGTCCGACCAGTTGTAGACGTTCACCACATTGTCCTGGGCGAGCGCCGGTGTGGCGATCAGCAGGGCGCCGAGCGCCACCGTCAAAGTCAAAGTCTTGTTCATTAGACAGTCTCCCTATTGGTCGGCGCGGTTCTGGAGGCGTCGCCGCGCGGTTGAAATGTTGGGGTCGGGCCTCCCGTTGCGGCAGGCATCAGCGCGCTGCAATGTGACGTGCGTGAGACGCGACGGCACCGGCGACGGCTGAAATGCAAGGGATATGCGGGTGGGGAGGCCAAGCGGCGCGTCGGCGCGCCGGGGAGTGGGGAGGTCGCAATATGCCCCGGTCGGGGCGCGCATCGATCCGGAGGGTCCGGATCAACAGTCATCGTGCTCAGTGAAGTGCCCTTCCCCGCGTGGAGCCTCCGCAACGGGCCGAAACCTAGTGGCAATTTCCCGCGGGGGCAAGGGACCTGGACGCGTTTCAGCCTTGCGTCCCGCCGGTCGCGTCATCCCGTCGCGGGCGGGGCTTCCGACGCAGTTGCGCAGAGCGAAATTCCGGTTCAATGAAGCCGAAACATCCCGAACCAGACGAGCATCCCTTGAGCCTCCGCCCGCACCTCACCATCTCGCCCGCCGTGCAAGCCGCCCTCGATGCCGGCCGCCCCGTCGTGGCGCTCGAATCGACCATCATCACCCACGGCATGCCCTATCCGCAGAACCTGACGATGGCGCAGAACGTCGAGCGGGTGATCGCCGACAATGGCGCGGTGCCCGCCACCATCGCCATCATGGACGGCCGCTTCATGGTCGGCACTACCGATGCCGATCTCGAGCGGCTGGCGAAGACCGGCGGCGTTGCCGCCAAGGCCTCGCGCCGCGACGTGGCCGCGCTGCTCGCGTCGGGCCAGGTCGCCGGCACCACTGTCGCCACCACGATGATGGCGGCAGAGGCGGCGGGTATCCGGATGTTCGCCACCGGCGGCATTGGCGGCGTGCATCGCGGCGCCGAGACCACCTTCGACATTTCCGCCGATCTCGATGAACTCGGCCGCACCCAGGTGGCGGTGGTGTGCGCGGGCGCCAAGTCGATCCTCGATATCGCCAAGACGCTCGAAGTGCTGGAGAGCAAGGGCGTGCCGGTGCTCGGCTTCGGCACCGACGACTTCCCGGCCTTCTGGGCGCGCAAGAGCGGCGGCAAGGTCGATCACCGGGTCGACGATGCTGCTGCGGCCGCCAAGGTCATTGCACTGCAGTTCGAACTCGGGCTCGGCGGCGTGCTCGTTGCCAACCCGATCCCGGAATCGCACGCGCTCGACGCGGCCGAGATCGAGACCCGCATCGCGGCCGCCATCGCCGATGCCGAGGCGCAGGGCGTTGGCCGCAAGGAACTGACGCCGTTCCTCCTCAAGCGCATCTTCGAGCTCACCGACGGCAAGAGCCTCGTTGCCAACATCGCGCTCGTCGAAAACAACGCCAAGGTTGCGGCCCAGATCGCCGTGGCGCTCGCCAGATGAGCCCCACGCCGCGCGTCATCGTCATCGGCGACGTGATGACCGACGTCATCGTCATCCCCGAGGGGCCGATGGTGCGCGGCTCCGACCGCCGCGCGCAGATTCAGAGCCGCCCTGGCGGCTCGGGCGCCAACCAGGCGGTGTGGTTCGGCTCGATGGGCACGCGCGTCAGCTTCGTGGCGCGGGTGGGGGCGAAGGACAAGCCGCATCTCGAGGCCTATTTCAAGGGCTTCCACGTCGATCCGGTGCTGATCGCGGACGCCGAAAAGCCCTCTGGCATGCTGGTCACCATCATCGACCCCGACGGAGAGCGCAGCTTCCTGACCGATCGCGGCGCCAATCTGCAGCTCAGCCATTCCGACATGCCGGTCTGGCTGCTCGACGACGCGCGGCTGGTGGTGGTCTCGGGTTATTCGCTGTTCGCCGAGCACCCGCGCGGCGCCGTGCGGTGGATGGCGGGGGAAGCGAAGCGGCGGGGCATCCCGGTGGTCGTCGATGCGGCCTCGGTGGGCTTCATCGAGGAAGTCGGGCCGCAGAACTTCCTCGACTGGACCGCGGGATTTTCCACCCTCTTCGCCAATGCCGACGAGGCGGCGGCGCTTTCGGGCAGCACGGTGCTCGAAGAACAGTTCGCGCGGCTGACCGGGAAATACGGCCGCGTGGTGATCAAGCTCGGCGCTGACGGGGCGGCCATCGGCAATGCCGAAGGGCTGCGCCTCAGCCGGCCCGCGCCGACCGTCGATGTCGTCGACACGACAGGGGCGGGCGACGCGTTTGCGGCTGGATTCCTGAGCGCCGAATTGCGCGGCGAATCGTTGGAAGCCAGCTTGTTGGCCGGCATCGCGGCGGGGTCGGCCGCGGTGACGCAGATCGGCGGCCAGCCGGCCTGACTTGGCGGGTGGTGCGAGCGGGTGCTATCCTTGCCTCAATCCTGGAGAGCCGAGCGATGCAGATACCAGCAGAGTGGGAAGAGTACGTAGCCGAGCAGGTCAAGTCGGGCCGCTTCGCCAGCGCCGACGAAGTCATCGCCGACGCTCTTGGTCTGCAGCGTGACGACTATCGCAAGCTTCAGGCGTTGCGTCGCGAAATCCAGAAGGGCATCGATTCCGCCGAGGCAGGTGACGTCAGCTATGCCACAGCCGACGACATCATTGCGAAGGTCAAGGCGCGGATGAAGAAGTCAGCATGAGCAGCTATGTGCTGTCGGGCGACGCGGACGCGGACCTGCAGGACATATTCTCGTTTGGCATTGTCACCTGGGGTGAGAAACGGGCGACCAAGTACATATACGACATGTACGAGAAGTTGGATCTCGTCGGTTTCAATGCCGACATTGGCCGGGCACGTCCTGAACTTCATCCATTCGTCCGAGCTTTGCCTCACGGCTCGCACCTGCTGTTCTTCATGCCTTGGCGCGGTGGCACCCTTGTCGTCCGCATCCTTCACGGGGCCGCCGACCACCAAAGGGCGTTCGAAGGATATGATCCCTTGGCGTCAGTAACCGCCGACTGACTTACTCCACCTCGATCGTGCACCAGTTCAGTGGGTCCGCGGTCATCGTGCCGCGGTTGCCTTCGATGTCGCCGAGTTCCGACACGAGGTGGTCGCGCACCACCTCCACCGTGGCGTGCGGGGTGGTGAGGTCGCAGCCGCGGGCGAGCTGGTATTTAGCAGTGTCGGTTTTCGCCACTTCCTCGCCGCCCTCGGTGATCGATTGCAGCACGCGCAGCAGGTTGCCGGCGGGGTCGAAGTAGAGGCGGCCCTCGCGGCTGATCGCCGGACCGTCGGCGCCTTGGGCCACGTTGGGGGAGGTCATCACCGAGTAGAGGAAGGCGAGGCTGCCGTCGGCGCGGTAGCACGAGGTGTCGGTCTGGGTGGCGATGGCGTCGATGAGCCAGGTCTGCACCAGCACTGATGCCGCACCGTCGCCGCCGTCGTGGAACTCGAAATGGTCGCCATAGCCGCCATCGAAGTTGCGTCGCCAGCCAGTCCAGTCGTCGGGCGCCGCCGCCAGCATCGCCGAGCAGGCACCCCAGGCGTCGCGGACCTCGGCGATCGCCGCGTCGTCGGCCAGCGTAGCGCCGGGTAGGAGCAAGGGCAGGGCGAGGAGCAGGCGACGCATTCGGGGACCTCCGAGTTCGAGGCGGACGCTAGCGGATGCTTCCCGATCATGAAAGCTTCTGGCCCTTGCCGCCCCCTTCACCATGCTTCGCATGGTCCCCTTCCCCCGTTGTCACGGGGGAAGACCCGATGTGGCTCGCGACGGCGACTCGCCGGCATGGTCCCTCACTCCTCGCGCAGGAATCGCGCCGGGCGGTTGCTGAGGGCCGACCATGTGGTCGCCACCCCCACGGCAATGCTCAGCGCCATGGTGCCGAGGATTACCCAGACGATCAGCATCGGGTCGACCGAGAAGCCGATCTCCAGCACGAACTCGACGAAGGCCCAGGTCCCTGCCACGCCCAGCCCGGCGGCCAGCACCGCCGCCAGCAGCCCGAGCAGGCCGTACTCCACAAGGTAGGCCCGCACCACATCGGCGCGGGTCGCGCCGAGCACCTTCATCACCACGGCGTCGGCCTCGCGCTGGCGGCGGCCGGCGGCCATGGCGCCGGCGAGCACCAGCACGCCCGAGACCACGGCCAGCCCGCCGATCACCTCGACCGCTGCCGTCACGTTGCCGAGGATCACGGCGAAGCTTTCGAGCGCCTCGCCGACCGGCAGGAAGATCAGGTCGGGGAACTCGGCGACGAGCCGGCTCTGCAGTGCGCGCTCGGCCTCCGGCACGGCCTTCATCAGACCGAGATAGCTGACGTCGAAATCGGCGAAAGCGTTGGGGGAGAAGACGAAGCCGAAGTTCACGCTGCCGGAGCGCCAGGCGTAGTCGCGGAAGCTGCCGATCCGTGCCGTCACCTCCTGCCCGAAGACCAGCAGCGTCAGCTCGTCGCCAAGCTTCAGCCCCAGCGGGTCGCGCAGCCGGTCGAACACCGACACTTCCGGGATGCCGTCATAGTTCTCCGGCCACCATTGGCCCTGGGTGAGGGTCGAATCCTCCGGCAGGGTGGCTGCCGAGGTGAGGGGGATCTCCTCGGTGAACACGAAGCTGAACTCGGGCGGCGGGGTGCGGTCGAGCTCGGCCACGGCGACGCCGTTCACGCTCTCGATCTTGCCGCGCATCATCGGCATCGCGGTGAAGTCGGCGACCTCGCCGGGCTCGGCGGCCGAGAAATCGGCCAGCGACTGCGCCTCGTCCTCGAACAGGTCCATGAAGACGAAGCTTGGAGCGTTGGGGATCGACTCGCGGTTGAGCTGGTTGCGCAGGTTGCCGTCGATCAGCGCGATCAGCAGCAGCAGCGCCAACCCCATCCCGAGCGACAGGATCACCACCGGGGCAGGGGCGCCGGGGCGATGGATGGATTTGAGCGCATTGCGAAGCGCCGCGTTGGGTAGCGGCGGCACGAGGCGGAGGATGGCCTGCAGCAGCCAGGCGGCGACGCGCAGCACGACGAATGCGCCGAGTACGGCGCCCGCATACCACAGCACCAGCACCGGCCGGCCGGTGCTCAGGGTGGCGAGGCCGAAGATGCCAAGGGCGGCGAGGCCAAGCGGCAGCCACAGGCCGGGGCGGAAATAGTCGCGCCAGCCGAGGCCGCCTTCCACCGCCGAACCGGCCGAGCGGAACAGCAGGGCGGGCTTAAGCTTCTGCGCGCGACGCAGCGGCAGGTAGCCGAAGGCGAAACCGACCAGCAGGCCGAAGCCGGCGGCGGTCGCGAGGGTACCGGGGTCGAGCACGGCCGGCAGGTCCAGCCCCAGCAGGCCGCCGAGGATAGGCAGCGCCACCAGCGTCAGCAGGCTGCCCAGCATCAGCCCCAGCACGATGCCGACGCCGGTCAGCAGCATCACCTGGAACAGGAAATGCGCCATGATCTGCGCCCCGGTGGCGCCGAGCGCCTTCATGGTGGCGATCGAGCGCTGGCGTTCGGTGACGTAGGCGGCGATGGCGTTCGATACGCCGACGCCGCCGATCAGCAGCGAGCTCAGCCCGACGATGATGAGGAAGCGGCCGAAGATGTCGAAGAAGCGGGCGAGGTCGGCGGTGGCGTCTTTGGGCGCGTTGACCTGGAAGCCGGCGCTGGGGAAGGTGGTGCGGATCTGCTCGCTCGCTGCCTCGAAGGTGACGCCCGGGTTGAGCAGCAGCTTGTTGTGGAAGCGGGCGAGGACGCCCGGCTCGATGATGCCGGTGGCGTTCACCGCCTCGACCGACATCACCACCGGCACGCCGATGCCGATGCCGTTGGTGAGCTGGTCGGGCAACGCGTCGATCACGCCGCGCAGGGTGAAGGTGGCGTTCTCGATGGTTATGGTCTCGCCGAGGCCGACCTGCAGCCGGTCGAGCAGCAGGGAGTCGGCGACAAGGCCGAACGTGTCGCCGTCCCTTGCCGTCAGTTCGGCGACGGTCGCTGCGCTGTCCGCCACCGTAGCGGTGCCGACCAGCGGGTAGTTCGCATCGACGGCGCGGATCGAAATGAACGTGCTCTGCGTCTCGCTCGCGGCCCGGCCGAGCACCTCGACCTGTTCGCTCAGGGTGCCGAGCGATTGCAGCAGGGCCTTTTCGTCGGGGTTGATGGCGCGGTAGCTGAGCGTGGCGTCGAGGTCGCCGCCGAGCAGGACGCGGGCGTCGCGGACCAGCGAGGCCTGCAGCGCCGCGCTCACCGAGCCGACGATGGTGATGGTGCCGACACCGAGGGCCAGGCAGGCGAGCAGGATGGTAAAGCGGCGTCGGTCGCCGCGGAGGTCGCGGAAGGCGACGCGGAGCCAGCCCCCGAGGGTTGCCAGCAGCGTGCTCATGCGGCGGCCATGGCGTCGAGGTGGCCCTCGTTCATCCGGAGCTGGCGGTCGGCCTTTTTCGACAGGTTCGGATCGTGGGTGATCAGCAGGATCGAGGTGCCACGATCGCGCGCCAGGTTGAACATCAGCTCGATGACGTGGGCGCCGGTCTCCTGGTCAAGGTTGCCGGTCGGCTCGTCAGCCAGCAGCAGCTTGGGGTTGCCGACCATGGCGCGGGCGAGGCCGACGCGTTGCTGTTCACCGCCCGAGAGGGCGCTCGGCAGGTGGCCGGTGCGCTTGTCGAGCCCGACATCGGCGAGCGCCTGCGCAGCGCGGTCCCGCACAGTCTTCCACGGCATCGCCGGGTCGGCGATCTCGAGGGTCAGCGCCACGTTCTCGAGTGCCGTCAGCGAGGGGATGAGATGGAAATTCTGGAACAGGATGCCAAGGTTCTTGCGCCGGAAGATCGCCAGCTTGTCCTCGTTCATGCCGGTGATCTCGGTACCGCCGATGCTGACCGAGCCGGCCGTCGCCTGTTCGAGCCCGCTCAGCACCATCAGCAACGAGGTCTTGCCGCTGCCCGAAGGGCCGACTACCGCGGTGACCTCTCCCGCCGAGAGTTCGAGCGAGACATCCTTGAGGATGTGCAGCGGCTGCCCGCCCGACTTGAGGTGCAGGTTCAGGCCTCGGGCGACAGCGACGGGAGTGGACATGGGGAACCGGGGTTCGGACAGGTCCTCCACAGATAGGGCGAAACCGGCCGGGGTCAACGTGACGCGTTAGCCCCGGCGCTCAATTGAG
>CAMDAL010000040.1 GCA_945888565.1 Devosia equisanguinis
CTCGCGGCCATCACTCAGGATCAGCTCGACCGCCTCGTCGCCGCCTACAACGACACCCCCAGAAAATGCCTTGCCTTCCGAACCCCCACCGAGGTCTTCTCAGACATCATCAACCGTGTTGCACTTCAACCGTGACTCCACCTCCCTGCTTTCGCAGGGATGACAGCGTTGGGGGTGTGGCTACGTCAGTGACCCACAAGACGGAGGGTCGGCGGTGTCGGGTTCGTCCGGACAGCGTGGATTGTGCACTCATGTGGCGAACATGCGGACGTGGCGGGTGGGGCCGCGGGTGATGGCGATGTCGATCAGGGGGGTGAAGCTGGAGGGGAGGGCGTCGGGGTCGGGGGTGGTTTCGAGGAGGTCGGCGAGGGTTTTTCGCGCCTCGGTGAGGGCGCGCTGGGCTTCGATGTGGCCGATGAGGCCGAGGCGGGTGGCGGCGGAGACGAGGCCGGTGACGAGGGTCCAGCCGGAGACGAGTTCGGCGGCTTCGAGGGTGAGGCCGGCGTCGCGGTAGCTCAGGGCCTGGATGACGGGCAGGTGGCCAAGGCGGGGGTCGGCGGAGACCATCTGGCGATAGGTGGTGCTCAGCGGGCCGCCGAGCTTGACGGCGACGCCGAGCAAGGCGCGGCCGGCGCGGTGGGAGCCTTCGCGCATTTCGGCCGAGAGGGTGGTGGCTTCCGCCAGGCGGTCGGTGGCAGCGACGGCTTCGAGGTCGTCGGTGAAGGCGCGGCGGAGCAGGATGCGGTCGGAGGTGTGCCAGCGGTGGACGAGGTGGGTGGTGATGGCGTCATCGAGTTGCTGGACTCCGTCCAGCAGACCGTCGGCGGCCAGGCCCTCGATGCCCCAGGAGAAGGCGAAGCCGCCGGCGGGGTAGGCAGAGTCGCCGAGTTGCAGAAGGGCGAGGGCGGTGGTGGTATCAAACACCGAGCGGTGGACGCCCCCTCCACCATGCTTCGCATGGTCCCCCTCCCCCGCTTCGCGGTGGAGGAGCAAGGCGAGGTCGGTGTTTGGGGTGAGAGTCATGGTCGGGGCCTTGCGGCGCTGAGGCGCAGGCGGAAGGGGGGAGCAGCAGGCGCTGATCTGGGGCTGAATAAGTGTTCGTGCGGACGTTGTGTCTGTGCCGCCCCCTCCACCAGCTTCGCTGGTCCCCCTCCCCCGTTGTCACGGGGGAGGACCCCCGGCGACGTCATGGCAGGACCTCGTCGGGTTCAACTTCGAGGACTTCGCCACTTTCGAGCAGGGGCAAAATCCTGGCGCGGTAGGTGTGCAACGGTGCGTCTAGGAGGATGTGCAGGGTTTCGCCGTCGAACCTCACGCGCCAGTGCAGGTTGCCGGCGTTCCAGCCGAGTTTGAGGGCGGCGGCCTGGTCGGTCGGCTTCAGGCGCCAGATCTCCTGTTCGCCAAAGCGGGCGATGATGGCCCGTTCCGGATCGAGAAAGAGGACGGCGCCATCGACGAGGTCCTCGTCGCGGTCGAGGCTGACGGCGCAGTCGGTGCCGCGGTCGGTGACGAGGCGGAAGCGCTTGCGGCCGGCATCGGAGGGCGGCACGAACAGAAGTTCGATGCCGTCCCGGTGCTCGAGATCGTGGATGAGGCCCGCATAGGCCGCATCGTGGGCGGTGCCGAGGATGCCGTGGAGACGCAGCACGTTGAGCTCCGTCAGTGGGTGTGGAACACGGCCTGGTAGTTCGCGAGCGCCGCCTTCAGCGCCTCGAACTCGGCCGGGGTGGGGTTGGATGGGTCGGCGGCGACGGGGAGGGCGCCGAACTTCATCAGGCAGGCCATCAGCAGCAGGCGCGCCTTGGTGGAGGTGAGGTTGCTGCCAGCGATGGTGTAGGGCTCGGGGTCGGAGAAGCCTTCGGGGTAGCCGCGGCCGGTGCGGGCGACGGGGATGCCCATGAAGCTGGCCTCGCGCAGCATCTGGCCGCGCAGTTCGGAGGTGATGTTGCCGTAGGGCACGAGGCCTTCGATGACGAAGCCGCCGAGCCGCTTGCCACTGAGCTTGTGCTTGATCAGGTAGGCGAGATCATCCTCGGCGGTGGGATCGTCGCCGAACTGGTCGGCGAAGTAGCCGCCTTCCTTGATGATCGAGACGGACGGGATGGCGTCGGCAAGGAGGTGGCCGAGGCCGTTCTTGATGGGCACCGAGTACGTGACGGCCTTGCCGTCGACGAGCTTGGTGCCGGTGACGGAGTTGGGGAGCTTCGTCAGGTTCACGTCGGACGATGAGGTGTGCTTGTAGGCCGGGACGTACATCATGTACGGCGCGCCCATGTGGGTGACCTGGCCGAGGATGCCGCCATGGCCGCCGGTGGCGACGTAGCCGCCGGGGCGGGCATCGACCTTGGCGACTTCGCGGGCGGCGAAGAACTGCTGTTCCTGGATGACCACGGTGCCGGCGCGGTTGCCGCCCTTGCCGTCCTTCCAGATGCCACTCTCGATGTAGGTGACGCTGTCGACGATGTTGGCGGGGCCGTCGTTGGAGATCTGGCCCTGCGGACGCTGCGCGGCGTTGCAGGCGATGGGCAGGTCGGTGTCGATGAGCAGGTTGAACCAGTATGCGGTTTCCTCGACCTGCGGGGAGCCTTGGGTCCAGATGGCGCCGTCGTATTTGCCGGAGGACATCACCGACTGCACGTCGTTGGTGATCTTGGCGAGCAGCGGGCGGGGCGGCGACTTGGCGAGGTGCCAGGGCTTGTAGGCGAAGAAATCGTGGCCGAGGCGTTCGGCCGGGGTGTCGCCGTCGCCGGTATCGGCGCGGCTGTCGTGCGGCAGGCCCTTGGTGAAGCCGCCCGGCGGGGCGACGCGGTAGAAATCGACCTCGGCACGGCCGCCGATCTGGTTGACCTTGCCGTTGGCGTCGATCGAGAGGCGGTCGATTTCCTCGAAGCTGCGTGAGCCATCGGGGAAAAAGCCCTGCCGGGACACGGGGCTGCCGGGGTAAGTGGCCTCCTCCTCCCAGGGTTTGCCGTCGGCCTGCAGCGCCATGTAGGGCAGGGGGTAGAGGCCGTCCTCGGGCTTCAGCTCGATTTCGTAGACGGGCTTGTCGGCGTCGGAGGTTTTCGTTTTCGAGAAGCTGCCGTCGGGGGCGAGCCAGCCGTCGGGGGCGCCGTAGAGCTCGGCGGTGTCGGCTTCGAGCGGGTGGGCGGAGAACTGCTCGACATAGACCTTCACCGGCGCGGCGAGGCGCTGGGCGCGCAGCGGGTCGAAGTCGCCGGGGAGCGGCGGCAGGCCGGCCTTTTCGCGGGCCTTGTTGGAGGTCACCAGCGGCGGGGTGTTCTGGATGGTGGCGGTGGGGCCGGCGAGGTGGGCGATGCGGAGCTTGGTCATTTCGCGAAGTTCTTCTTTTCCATCATCATGTGGACGCCCTTGTTGCCGTTCACCGTCTGGGTGACGTGCGGGTCGCCGGCGAGGCTGCAGAGCATGTAGGCTTCGGCGTGGGTGAGGCCGGCCTTCTCCCCGAGCAGCGCGATCATCTCGCGGAGCGCCGTGACCGAGCAGGTGTCGAGGTCGGGGTCCATGCCCATGGTGATATGGTGGGTTGGGGTTTCGGCGCGCGGCCAGGTGAAGGTGAGGTCGTCGCGGACGATGAACTCAAAGACGCCGCGGAGGGCGGTCTCGATGGCGGTGACGCAGACTTCGCCGTCGCCCTGGCAGCCGTGACCGTCGCCGCAGCTGAACATGCCGCCTTCGGTGAAGACGGGGATGTAGAGGGTGGAGCCGGCGACGAGCTCCTTGTTGTCGAGGTTGCCGCACATCGATTGCGGGGCGATCGAGCTGAGGCGGCCCCAGCCCTTGGGCGGGGCGAGGCCCATGACGCCGAAGAACGGGGCCAACGGGAGTTCGAGGCCCCAGGGCATGATGCCGACGTTGCGCGCCTGGTCGATGGCGATGTTGTTGTAGACCATCTCGTCGTAGTCGTGCGGGAGCGTTCCCATCTTCGGGATGATGACGTTGAAGCCCCAGTCCTGGATGACCTGGACATCCTTTATGCGGACTTCGAGCACGTTGCCGGGCTTGGCGCCCTCGACATAGACCGGGCCGGTGAGGATGTGCGGGCCCTCGGGCTTCACCCCGGCGATGATGTCGTCGAGGGCGGGCGGGATGTGGAACCTGTCGCGCGGGGGGAGGAAGGCGGGACCGCCGGTGACGGTGTCGATGGTGACGGTGTCACCCGACTTCACGGTGAGGGCGGGCTTCAGGGTGGCGTCGAAATAGCCCCAGTGGACGGTTTCGACGCTGGGCATGAGGTGA
This sequence comes from Devosia equisanguinis, assembly GCA_945888565.1. GTDB lineage: Bacteria > Pseudomonadota > Alphaproteobacteria > Rhizobiales > Devosiaceae > Devosia_A > Devosia_A equisanguinis_A. The sequence goes on from CAMDAL010000040.1 coordinate 4,255, forward strand.
TGTGTCGCCACTGTTGTCCCCTAGAAAAATCGGCGCCCTGCAGACCGCAATCGGCCGTTCGGCTTGCCCTCAGAACTTCGCGCAGCTCAGCATTATAGTCAACAATTCAATTACTGCTATTTCAAGCAATCTTCTCCGCTACAAGCGCCGCGGCGTTCCGGGCGTTGGAGCGGATGACGTAGAACGTGGTGGCGACGACGATCGCCATGCCGACCAGCAGCGTCGGCTCGAGGTGCTCCTCGAAGAACACCAGTCCGGCCAGTGACAACAGTACGAGACGGAGAAAATCGAGCGGCGCCAGGCGAGCCGCCTCGGCATGCCGATAGGCTGCCACGAAGGTCCAGTGGCCGGCAGTGCTGACAAGGCCGATCAACAGCAGCAGGAGCCACTCGGTGAGGGTCGGCATCTGCCAGGTGAGCAACATTGGCACAATCAGGACGGGGACGACGAGCATGCCCTGATAGGTCAGAACAGTGCTGATCGTTTCGGACGGGAGAAAGGCCCGGACGGTCAGGATGGTGCCGGCCGTGACGACGGCGCCGCCGACGGCGATCAGCACGTAGAAGAGTTCGCCGCCTTCGCGGGGGCTCAGCATGATGATCACGCCGGCGAGCCCGATGATGGTTGCCGCCCAGGTTCTCAAGTCGACCTTCTCCTTGAGGAAGATCGAGGCGCCCATGGTGACAAACAGCACAGCCGAAAAACTGATGGCGCTGGCAAGGGCCAGCGGCAGGTAGATGAAACTGACATAGATGGCGAGGGTAGAAGCCAGGGCCAGCGCGGATCGCCAGACCTGCAGCCTCAGGTTGGAGGTGTGCAGCAGCGTCCCGATATTGGGTCCGACAACCAGCAGGATGATGACCTGCATGATCACCTGCCGCACAACGACCACGGTGAACACCGAGACCCCGGTCCCCACGAGGCGGATCAGAATGAGCAGGACCGTGAAAATCAGCACGGAGGCGATCATCAACCAGGTCCCCTTCAGCATAGGGGAGCTGGACTTCCAGAATTCGACCATGATGATGCGCCTAGCAGCTACTGACGAGCATCATGCGGACAGCAGATCGGGTGATGGGCGGGCCATAGCCTCATCGAACATCAGCAACCCGCCCATGACGCGCACTTTCGAGCAGCGCGCCATATGGCCACGGCCATCACTGATCGGATCGGGCATGGCCGCGAGGCATTCGGGGCCGGCGTATTTGCAGCGGGGCGCGAAGCTGCAGCCATCGGGGAGGGCGCGGAGGTCGGGCGGGGTGCCGGCGATGGTGTCGAGCGGGGCGCTGCGATCCTGGTCCTTGATGGTCGAACTCAGCATGGCGCGGGTATAGGGGTGCTCGGGATGCATCAGCACGTCGCGGGCATTGCCGTATTCGATGATGCGGCCCGCATACATGACGGCGACCTTGTCGGCGATCTGGGCGGCGACGCCGAGATCGTGGGTGACGAAGATCATCGACATGCCCATCTCGCGCTGCAGCTTGCGCAGCAGCACCAGCACCTGGATCTGCACCGAGGCGTCGAGGGCGGTGGTGGGTTCGTCGGCAAGCAGCAGGCTGGGGCGGCAGCTCAGCGCGACGGCGATCATGGCGCGCTGGCGGAGGCCGCCGGAGAGCTCGTGCGGGTAGGCCTTAAGGCGGCGCTCGGGCGAGGGGACGCGGACCAGCTCGAGCAGCTCGAGGGCGCGCTTCCAGCCGGCGTCGCGGTCGACCTTCTCGTGCCGCATCACCGTTTCGGCTATCTGGTCGCCGATGGTGTAGAGCGGATCGAGGGCGGTCATCGGCTCCTGGAAGATCATCGAGATGGTGGAGCCGCGCAGCTCCGACATCCGCTTTTCGGTGACCTTCATGATGTCGTGCTCGCCGACGCGCATCTCGCCGGTCATGCGGGTGCGCTTCTTGGCGTGGAGCTGCAGCAGCGAGCGCATCATCACAGACTTGCCGGAGCCGGATTCGCCGATGACGCAGAGGACTTCGCCCTTCTTGAGCTCGAAGGAGACGCCGTTGACGGCCTTGACGGTGGCTTCGCGGGAGACGAAGCGGACTTCGAGGTCCTTCACCTTGACGTACGCCTCGGGCGTCTCGGACTGGGCCTCGACGAGGGACAGATCGGGGGAGCGCATCTCGTTCATCTCATCTCTCCTTGCTGCCAGAGCGGGAGCTGTCGCGTATCGGGGTTGGGCGCCTTGGAGTGGCCGGAGCCGGCATGCACCATGTGGCAGGCGGCGAGGTGCTCGGAGGCATCGGCCCTGAGCGCGTCGCCGAGCGACGGGGCCTTGCTCATGCACACTTCCTCGGCGAAGGGGCAGCGGGTATGGAAGCGGCAGCCCGAGGGCGGGTTGACCGGGTTGGGCGGGTCCCCGGCCAAAGGCGCCGAGTCGACGCGCTCGTCGGGATCCATCGACAGCCGGCAGGCGAGGAGCGCCTGGGTGTAGGGATGAAGCGGGTTCTCGTAGATCTTGTCGACGGGGCCGATCTCGACGACCTGGCCGAGATACATCACCAGCACGCGGTCGGAGATGTACTTCACCACGTGCAGGTCGTGCGAGATGAAGATGTAGGTGAGGTTGAGCTGCTCCTTGAGTTCGCCGAGCAGGTTCAGCACCTGGGCTTCGACCGACTTGTCGAGGGCCGACACGGCCTCGTCGAGGATGAGCAGACGCGGATCGAGCGCCAGGGCGCGGGCGATGTTGACGCGCTGCTTCTGGCCGCCCGAGAGCTCGTGCGGATAGCGCTGGCCGAAGCGATCGGCCTTGAGCCCGACCTTTTCGAGCAGGGCGCGGGCCTGTTCCTTGGCCGACTTCGCCGTGGCGCCCTGGACCTTCGGACCGTAGGCGATGGAGTTTTCGATGGGCAGGCGCGGGTTGAGGGACGAGTAGGAGTCCTGGAACACCATCTGCAGCGAGCGGCGGAGGCCGTCGAGCGACGTGCCGGTCTTCTCGCCGACCGGGTCGCCATCAAGGATCAGGTGACCCTCGTCCTTGTCGATCAGGTACATCAGCAGGCGGGCGAGGGTGGACTTGCCGCAGCCCGATTCCCCGACGATGCCCAGGGTCTCGCCCTTGAGCACGTAGAAGGAGATGTCGTCGACGGCCTTCACCTCGGCGACCTTCTTGTTGAGGAGGCCCGCGCGGATCGGGAAGTATTTCTTGATGTTCTCGACGATCAGCATCGGCTGGGCCGGGCCGCCGCGATCGCGTGTGTCCGTCGCGCGGGGGTCCGGGGATGAGCCGGTGGTTTCAATGACGTCGGTCATGGCTGCGATCTCCCGTTACGCTTTGACGTCCATGGCCTGACGGAGGCCATCGGAGACGAGGTTGAAGGCGATCGAGGTGATGAGGATGCAGACGCCGGGGAGCGCCGCGACCAGGGGCTGCACATAGATCGACTGGCGGAGGGTGGAGAGCATCAGGCCCCAGTCGGCCGTCGGCGGGGACACGCCAAGCCCGAGGAACGAGAGGCCGGAGGCGAGGATGATCGAGATCGACACGAGCGTCGAGGAATAGACCAGCACCGGGGAGAGCACGTTGATGAGCACGTGGCTGGTGATGATGGAATAGGTGGAGGCGCCGCTGGCGCGGGCGGCATCGACGAAATCGAGGCTGCGGACCTGCGCAGTGGCGGTTTCGGCGACACGGCAGAGCGGTGGGATCAGCACGACGGTGAGGGTGATCATCTGGTTGCCGATGCCGCCGCCGAGGCTGCCGGCGATGGCGACGGCAAGCAGCACGGACGGGAAGGCAAAGAACACGTCCATGGTGCGCATGATCACCATGTTGACCTTGCCGCCGTAGTAGCCGGCGATGATGCCGAAGGCGCCGCCGATCAGGGTGGCGAAGAACACCGGCACGATGCCCATCAGCAGCGAGACGCGACCACCCCAGAGCAGGCGGGAGATCATGTCGCGGCCCTGCTCGTCGGTGCCGAGGCCGAACTTGGCGTGACCGATGGGACGGAGGCGATTGGCCATCGAGGATTTTTCGGGATCCATCGGCGACAGCCACGGGGCGAAGATCGCCGCCAGCACGATGGCGGCGATGAGCGCCATGCAGAACAGCGTCACGTAGTCGTAGCGGAGGCGGTTCCAGACGCTGCCCCAGTAGCCGCGCACCTTGGTGGAGGGCACGGACTGCGACTTGTCGACAGGCAGGCTGCCAGCGGGAATATCGGTCATGATGGCCTCAGCTGCGTTTGATGCGCGGATCGACCAGCGACTGGGCAAAATCGACGACGAGGTTGATGAGGACGAAGGCGCCGGCGAGCACGAGGATGGTGCCCTGCAGCAGCGGGATGTCGCGGGTGAGGATCGCCTTGTTGAGCAGGGCCCCGGTGCCGGGCCAGGTGAACACGGTTTCGACCAGCACCGAGCCGCCGATCAGGTAGCCCAGCTGCAGGCCGAGCATGGCGATGGCCGCCGGCATGATGTTGCGGATGGCGTGGGTGATGATCTGGAACCCGCCGAGCCCCTTGGCGCGCAGCGTCTGGATAAAGTCCTGGTTGAGGATTTCGCTGAGCGAGGCGCGGGTGGTGCGGGTCATGATGGCGAGCGGCGGCAGGGCGAGCGCGACGATCGGCATGATGGCGAACTTGAAGTCGTCCCAGACGAAATAGTTGAAGCTGTCGGAGCCGCTGGCGCCCATGCCGGTGGCCGGCAGCCAGTTGAGATTCACCGCAAAGATGATGACGAGCACGACGGCCAGCCAGAAGGTCGGCACCGAGATGCCGAACACGGCCAGCGCGGTGACGAGACGATCGACGATGCCGCCCTGCCGGATGGCGGCGATGGTGCCGAGGACGAGTGAGACGACGAAGGCGAACATCACCGAGATCAGCGCGATGACGATGGTGTTGGCGAAGGCCCGCATGACTTCGGCGGCGACCGGCGCATTGTTGGCGATGGAGTTGCCGAAATTGCCGCCCAGCACGCGCCACAGCCACATCAGGTACTGAACCACCACCGGCTGATCGAGCCCGTAGTAGGCACGCAGCGCCGCGATCTGCTCGGGTGGCGTGTCGGGGCGGACGAGGCTGGTGATCGGGTCGCCCGGGGCGATCTGCACCAGGGCGAAGCAGATGATGGTGACGCCCAGGAGGATCGGGATCGTCAGCACCAGGCGGCGAAGGGCGTACATCCACATCTTGGGCTACCCGCAGTTGGCTTTGGTGGACTGAGGACCCGCGGACGCCGGAGCGTCCGCGGGAGGCTGTGCGATTACGGAGTGACGACGATCGGCGTCAGGTCCTGGAACCAGCTCTGGGCCTGGACGAAGCCGGTCAGCTTCGGCGACAGGGCGCGCGGGTTCATATCGTGCACGATGAACAGTTCCGGTGCGTCGGCCATGACGGCGTTGTTCATCTCGGTCAGCAGGGCGTCGCGCTTGGCCTGGTCGAATTCGGCGAGGGCGGCCTTGCCGAGTTCATCGACCTTGGGGCTGGAGTAGGTGCCCCAGTTGCAGCAACTGGGTGCGGCATACTCGGTCATCCACTTCTTGATGATGCCCTGGCTGGCATCGATCGGAGCCATGGAGAAGTTGATGCCGTCAAAGCCCGAGGCAGTGGCGCCCTGGAAGAACACGCCGATCAGGGCGTTCCAATCCATCGGGACCAGTTCAACCTCGAAGCCGGCGGCGTCGAGCTGCTCCTTGACGAGTTCGTTCATCGGCAGCGGCTGCATCTGGCCCGAACCGGAGGTGGAGATGCCGATGCGGACGACGCAGGGCATGCAACCGGCTTCCTCGAGCAGCGCCTTGGCGCCGTCCGGATCGTACTCGTACATCGGCGGGGTGCCGTACCAGGCCTGGGAGTCGATGAGCGTGTTGTAGCCTGCGACAGCGACGCCCTGCAGCATGTCCACCATGTCCTGCCGGTTGATCGCCATGTTGGCGGCCTGGCGGACGCGAATGTCGGCGAACGGGCCGCTATCCACCTTCAGCAGATAGTTCCAGTTATGCGGGTAGGGCACGGTGATGATCTGCATGCCGGCGCCCTGCAGGACCGGGATGGTATCGGGCGAGGGGGCCTCGACGAAATCGACCTGGCCGGACATCAGGGCGGCGGCGCGGGTCGAGGCTTCGGGCATGGGCAGGAGTACGAGGCGATCGTGCTTCGGCACACGGTCGGGGTTCCAGTAGGCGTCGTTCTTGACCAGTTCCATGCGCTCGCGCGGGACCAGGCGATCGAACTTGTACGGACCAGTGCCGGCCGGCTTCTCGCCGAACTTGGCGTAGTCGTTGCCGACCGCCTCGACGCCGCAGTTCGAGATCATCAGGAACATGGCGAGGTCGTAGGGCAGCAGCGAGGCCGGGACCTTGGTGGTGATCTGGAGCGTGTAGTCGTCGATCTTGGCGACCGAGGCGACGTTCACCACGCCCGAACCCTGCTGGGTGGCATGGCGGGCGTTGAACTGCGGCGCGGACTGATCCATCACGCGGGCGAAGTTCCAGATGGCGGAGTCGGCGTTCCAGGCGCAGCCGTCGTGGAACGTCACGCCCTCGCGGAGGTGGTAGGTCCACAGCAGGTTGTTGGTGGGATCGACTTCCCAGCTGGTGGCGAGACCGGGGATGACGTCGGCTGTCTTGTCGGAGCTCGACAGGTCCCAGAGGCCCAGCGCGTCGTACATGGTGTAGCCGGCAAAGCGCATGCCCTCGTAGCCCTGGTCCGGCGCACCGGTCCAGTCGGGGATGTCGGCCGCGGTCATGGCGACGCGCAGCACGCTTTCCTGGGCGAAGGCGGAGCCTGCTGCGCCGGCCGCGACGGCCAAGGCCGCTGCTGCTAGCACGCCTCGCAGTTTAATTGACTTCATGATGCATCCTTCCTGCATGGGGACGCGCCTTTCTCTCCAGGCGCTACGGGAAGGGTCTTGCAAGGGGTGTGCCAGTGCTGCCGCCGCAGGGGGGCGGCAATCGACCGCCGCAGACCGCTGCCGTAGAAATAGTAGAAAATCCAAGCATCTTGGCGCGGTGGATGGCAGCTATGCGATGGCGGCATAGTAGGGAGACTGCGTATGGCGCGGTTAGTGAAGCGGTTGACCGCGCTTGAATCGCTCAACAAACGGGCAGAGTGGCGCTTCTTTCCGCTTTGATATTATCGTTTTCAAATATCAGGAATGACTGTATATGGAATCGACAGGCTGGCGCTCGACGGCGCCGCAACGCCTGACCATACGCTGTTTTCCGAGGCCTGCCATGACTCTTGCCAACGACCTTCATTATGCCTCGCTGCTCGAGGTTTCGGGCATGATCGCCGCCCGCACGCTGTCGCCGGTGGAGCTGACGGAGATGATGCTCGACCGGATCGGCGCGGTGGATCGGGGACTGCACTCGTACCTGTCGGTGACGGGGCAATCGGCGCTCGCCGAAGCGGAGATCGCGGAGGGCGAGATTGCGGGCGGGCGGCATCGCGGACCGCTACATGGGGTGCCGATCGCCATCAAGGATCTGTTCTGGACCAAGGGCGTGCCCTCGACCTTCGGGACGGTGGCGTACAAGGATTTCATCTCGAACCAGGACGCGACGATCGTGCACCGGCTCAAGATGGCCGGGGCGGTGATCCTGGGGCGGCTGCACCTGCACGAGGGGGCCTATGGCGAGCACCATCCGGCGCTCGGCAACTGCCTCAACCCGTGGAACGCCGATTACTGGCCGGGCGGCTCGTCGTCCGGATCGGGGGCGGCGACGGCGGCCGGGTTGTGCTTTGCGTCGCTGGGGACGGATACGGGCGGCTCGATCCGCTTTCCGGCTGCGGCGTGCGGCGTGACGGGGCTGAAGGTGACGTGGGGGCGGACGTCACGCTACGGGGCGTTCCCGCTGGCGGACTCGCTCGACACGATCGGGCCGATGGCGCGTGACGCAGCCGATGCGGCGGCGATGCTGGCGGCGTTTGCCGGGCAGGACCCGAACGATCCGACCTCGCTGACGGCGCCGGTGCCGGATTATCTCGCGGCGCTCGACGGGGTTCTCGGGGCGCGCGGCTACCGGATCGGGGTGGACGAGGCGTATCTGACGGGTGGCGTCGACGGCGAGACGGTGGCGCATATCGAGGCGGCGATCGCGGTGTTTTCGGCGCTCGGGGCGACGATCGTGCCGATGAAGGTGCCGGACCGGCGGGCGGCGATCGAGGCGCAGCTGGTGATCACCGACACCGAGAGCTTCAATTTCCATAAGCCGGTCTACGAGGCGGACCCGTCCAGGTTCGGGCCGCAGTTGGGCAAGGCGATGGAGCGGGGGCGTAGCTATGACACGCTGACGCTCGCCAAGGCCTACATCACGCGCGACCGGTTCAAGGGGGAGTTGCTGCGGGCGTTCGAGGGGATCGATGCGATCGCTTCGCCGGTCTACCCGATGGTGGGGGCGCGGTATGACGCGATGGATGAGCACCTAGCCGACCTCAGCGGGTTCCTGGGCTTTACCTCGCCGTTCAACGTTTCGGGCAGCCCGTCGATCACCTTTCCGCTCGGGATCGCGAAGGTGGGGATGCCGATCGGCATGCAGCTGATCGGGCCGCATCTTTCCGAAGCCGGGCTGCTGAAGGCGGCGCATGCCTTCCAGCAGGCGACCGACTGGCACCTGAAGCGCCCGCCCTTGATCAATTGATGATCTGGATCAACTGAGGATTGTGACCATGCTCGATACCAGCACCATTCCCTACATGGCCCTGACGGATGTCGCGGCCGGCATCAAGTCGGGCGAACTGTCGCCGGTGACGCTGACCGAGACCATGCTGGCGCGGGTGGCGCAGGTGGATACGGAACTGCACTCGTATCTTTCCGTGCACGGCGAGACGGCAATGAACCAGGCGCGGCAGGCGGAGGGCGAGATCCGCTCCGGGCGTTATCGCGGGCCGCTGCATGGCGTGCCGATCGCCATCAAGGACCTGTTTTTTACCAAGGGCGTGCCGGCGACGTTCGGCTCGGGGGCGTACAAGGATTTCGTCTCGGACTATTCGGCGACGGTGGTCGACCGGCTGGTGGCGGCGGGGGCTGTGATCCTGGGGCGGCTGGCGCTGCACGAAGGGGCGCTGGCACCGCATCATCCGACGTTCGGCGAGCCGCCGCGGCATCCGTATGTGGCGGGGTACTGGCCTGGCGGGTCGAGCTCGGGCTCGGGTGTGGCGACGGCGGCGGGATTGTGCTTTGCCGCGCTGGGGTCGGATACGGGCGGGTCGATCCGGTTTCCGTCGGCCACCAATGGCCTGACCGGGATGAAGCCGACCTGGGGGCGGGTGTCGCGGCATGGCGTGTTCACGCTGGCCGACACGCTCGACTCCGTCGGGCCCATGTGCCGGTCGGCGGCGGATGCGGCGGCGGTGTTCGATGTGATCGCCGGGCATGACGTCAACGATCCGACGAGCCTGCCGGTGGCGGTGCCGGGGTATCTCGCGGCGCTCGAGGGCGGTGTGTGGGGGGCGCGCGACCTGCGGATCGGGCTCGACTGGGACTATGTGAGCACCGAGGTTGATCCGGAGATCGTCGGGTCGATCCGGGCGGCGCTCGATGTGTTCGAGGAGCTGGGCGCGCGGATCGTGCCGATCAAGCTTACTGATATGACCGAGGTGGTGAAATCGCAGCGGATCATCATGGAGACCGAGTGCGCGCGCTATCACGAGGCGCACTACAAGGCGCATCCCGAGGGGTTCGGGAAGCTCGCCGAGACGATCGAGCGGGGCTTCAGTTACCGGTCGGTGGATGTGGCGGCAGCCTACATCATCAAGGACCGGTTCCGCGGCCAGCTGGCGGAGGTGTTCGAGAGCGTCGACGTGATCCCGGCGCCGATCATGCCGTGGGTGGGGATGAAGTACGACGAGCTCGAGAAGCTGTTCGAGCGGATGCCGCTGTTCGGCCGCTTCGGCGGCATCTGCAACATGGCGGGCGTGCCGACCATAACGTTTCCCGTCGGCGTGAACCAGATCGGGCTGCCGCTCGCCATGCAACTGATCGGGCCGCACCTGAGCGAGGTCAACCTGTTCAAGGCGACGCACGCCTACCAGCAGGCGACCGAGTGGCACCTGCGGCGCCCGGCCTTCTGATAGTTTTCCAGACGAAACCATAGGAGCCGACAATGGCTTTGGACGACATCCACTTCCAGCCGCTGACCAAGGTGGCCAAGCATATCGAGAACCGCGACATCTCGCCGGTTGAGGTGACCGAGGCGATCCTTTCGCGCATCGAGACCTACGACCAGGGGCTGCACAGCTACACCACGGTGACCGCCGACCTCGCTATGGCGCAGGCCAAGAAGGCCGAGGCCGAGATCATGAAGGGGATCTATCGCGGGGTGATGCACGGCATTCCCATCGCGGTGAAGGACCTCTGCTTTACCAAGGGGATCACGACGACCGGCGGCATGTCGATCTATCGCGATTTCAAGCCCGACCACGACGCGACGGTAGTGACGAAGCTGGAGGATGCCGGCTCGGTGCTGCTGGGCAAGCTGCACATGACCGAAGGCGCCATGCTGGAGCACCATCCGGAGTTTCCCGAGCCGGTAAACCCCTGGAAGCATGACCTGTGGACCGGCGTCTCCTCGTCGGGCTCGGGTGTTTCGGCGGCAGCGGGGCTGGCTTATGCGACGATCGGTTCGGATACGGGCGGCTCGATCCGCTTTCCGGCGGCTGCCAATGCGCTGACCGGGGTGAAGCCGACCTGGGGGCTGATCAGCCGCTACGGGATTTTCGACCTCGCGGCGACATTCGACCACCTTGGGCCGATGGCGCGATCGGCGGCCGACGCAGCGGCGATGCTGCAGACGCTGGCGGGGTGGGACCCGAAGGACACGACGTCGCTGTCGGCGCCGGTGCCGGACTATCTCGGCGCGCTCGCAACCGGAGTGTGGGGCGCGCGCAGCGTCAAGGTGGGGCTCGACTGGGACTTCTGTTCGGCCGATGCCGACCCGGTGACCATCGGGATGGTGCGGGATGCGGTGGCGGTGCTCGAGGAGATCGGGGCACTGACGCAGAACGTGACCTTCCCGTCGGTGGACGAACTGCTGAAGATGAACATGGCGGCGACGATGGCCGAGACCGCGGCGCACCATGACGCGACCTATCCCAGCCAGGCCGACAAGTACGGGCCGAGCGTCAAGTCGATGATCGAGCTCGGCCGGTCAGCGTCGGCGGTGGATATCGGCAAGGGGATCATCGAGCGGCGGAAGTTCCGCGGTGCGGTGATGCGGATGTTCGACGACATCGACGTGTTTGTGATGCCGGTGTTCAAGCTAGGGACGCCGACCTGGACCGAGATGCGCGAGCAGGTGGCAAAGAGCTTCGACCTGATCGGCAAGTTCACCTCGCCGATCAACGCGACCGGCACGCCGACGGTGACGCTGCCGGTGGGGTTCACCGATGACGGCCGGCCGGTGGCGATGCAGCTTTGCGGCGCGCCGGGTTCGGAAGCGCTGCTGCTCAGGGTGGCGCACGCCTACCAGATGGCGACGGACTGGCACACGCGCCGGCCGCCGGGGTTCTGAGCGAATTCTGGGCGCGATGGCACCTCGCGCTCAGTGATGAAGCGGGCGACGGGCTCCCGACAGGCCTGGCGTCCGCTTCGCCTTTTTTGGATGAGTTTCAGTACCCTCGACGCGTCATCCCTGCGGAAGCAGGGACCGTTTTCACCTTCGCCGGCTTCGAGTTGGGTCCCTGCTTTCGCAGGGATGACAGCGTTGCGGAACTGGCTTCGGGGGGGACCCGTTCGGCGCTGGTTTCGCCGGGACAGTTGGTACGGGACGACGTTGTGCTGGTTGACGCCACCCCTCATCCGGCTGCCGCCACCTTCTCCCACAGGGGAGAAGGCGATGAGCCAGGGCTTCAGTGTTCGTTGATAGTGGCTATCTGGCCTGGCGCAGGGTGTCTGCGTAGAGGCGTGTCAGCCTCTCGGAGTCGACGCTGGTGCCGATGAGGTGTTCGGGGCGGTGGTCCCAGGCGCTGGGAGGGAA
>CAMDAL010000041.1 GCA_945888565.1 Devosia equisanguinis
CGCCAGAGTGCCGGCCTTGCCACAGAACGCAGTGAAAAGACCAGTGTCGCATCGGTCGCCGAGACCGAACTGCAGGCCATCGCTGACCGGGTGAGCGCCGAAGCATCGCGCGACCCGGTCTACGCACAGAAGCGGCATGCCGCCGAGGAGCTTGCCGCGGTTGCGGCCGAGAGCCTGCGCAAGACCGAACAGGCCGAGACCGACAAGGACCAGAAGGGCAAGCCCTACCGCGACGATCCGCTGTTCATGTACCTGTGGGAGCGCGGTTTCGGCACGAGGAACTATCGCCAGACCAACCTGATCCAGACGCTCGACGCCTGGGTGGCGCGGCTGGTGGATTTCCCCAAGGCCCGCGTCAACTTCGCCATGCTCAACGAGATTCCGATGCGGCTGCGCGAGCATGCCGAGCGGCAGGAGCAGATCGCCGAGGCGGCGGCACTCGAAGTGATGACGCTCGAAAAGGCCGCGGTCGATGCCGGCGGCGGCAAGCCGGCCCGGCTGAAGCTCGAGGCCGCGCAGGCGCGCATCGCCGAGATCGACGCGCAGATGGTGACGCTCGAAGACCGGCGCGACGAGCAGCTGAAGGCGCAGCGCGAACTGGCGCAGGGTAGCGACCCGGCCTTTTCCGCTGCGGTGAACGGGCTTGCCGAAGCACTGGGGCGCGAAGACATCAAGGCGCTGCTGGCCCAGGCCCGCGCCACCGAAACCGGGCAGGACGACACCATCGTCAAGCAGATCGACGAGGTGCGGCAGCGCGCCGCCGAAGAAGAGGCGGAAAGCCGCGAGCAGCGCAACCGCCTCAAGACCCTCGCGGCGCGGCGGCGCGAACTGGAAGACATCCAGTACGAGTTCAAGAAGCAGGGTTTCGATACCTCCAACTCACGCTTCGGCAACGACAAGCTGGCCGGCGACCTGCTGAACGACTTTTTGCGCGGCGGCATTACGGCGGCCGACTACTGGGGGCAGTGGCAGCGCAGCCAGAGCTGGACGCAGCGCGAGCAGCGCCCGGCAGGCGGGTCACCGGGCGGATCGCAGGGCGTGCCCGGCGGCTTCCAGTGGCCCGACTCGAGCTTTGGCGGCGGCGCCAGCCCATCGCGGCGGCAGGGTGGCGGCTTCGGCGGCAGCTGGGGCAAGCTGCCAAGCGGCGGCGGCGGTTTCTCGCGGCCCCGGCAGGGCCCTTCCCCCGGCGGCTTCCGCACCGGCGGCGGCGGCAGCAAGGGCGGCGGCTTCAAGACAGGTGGCGGGTTCTAGTGAGCGATTGGCCTTTTCCCTGGCCCGAAGAGCGCGTGGCGCGCTACACGGCCCTCCGCACGCCCGAGCCGCTCGTCATCGACGGCAACCTGAACAAGCCGGCCTGGCAGAACGCGCCACGCTCTCCCCGCTTCGTCGATCTCGTCAACGGCGAGCCGACCGTGCACGACACCCGCGCAGCGGTGCTGTGGGATGACCAGTATCTCTACGCCGGGTTCTGGGTGGAAGAGCCCTTCGTCGAGGCGAAGCTTACCGAACAGGATTCGCTGATCTGGAGCGAGAACGACGTCGAGTTGTTCATCGCCGGACAGGACGCCTATTACGAGTTCGAGATCAACGCGCTCGGCACCATCTACGAGGCGCTGTTCGTGTTCGAGGACGCCTATGAGCGGGCCGGCTACGCGGCCGATCCGCAGCTGCAACGCTCGGTCGAGGGCTACCAGCCGTGGAACGGCGTCGGCTTCACCACGCACCCGCGCGGCCCGCGGCTGGGCTTCTTCAAGTGGGACCTGCCGGGGATCAAATCCGCCGTCCATGTCGATGGCACGCTCAACGACAATTCCGACCGCGATCGCGGCTGGACCGCCGAAATCGCCATCCCGTGGTCCGGCCTGAAGGTGCTGGCGCAGGGTGATGACCGCGCCCTGCCGCCGCGCGATGGGGACACCTGGCGCATGGACTTCTCCCGCTTCAACACCTACCGCGCCGCGCCACCCGCCAACGACCCCGGCGGCTGGGCGTGGAGCGCCCACGGCGTCTGGGACTCCCACGTACCCGAACTGTTCTCGCACGTCAGGTTCTCGACCGAAGCGGTCGGGAACGAGGGCTGACGCGGGAACCGTCGGGCGGTCACGAGATTGGAACGGGCACAACAAGGATTGCCCTTCCATGCCCAATCGACCAGCCATGCAGGATCCCCGCCACCAGTACCCGAAGCCGCCGTTTCCGCAGCAGCCGCAGCCGGCACCGGGGATTGCGGGCAAGATGGAGCCGCAGCCGGACCACGGCGAAACCAGCTACACAGGCAGCGGCCGGCTCGAGGGACGCAAGGCCCTCATCACCGGTGGCGATTCCGGCATCGGCCGGGCGGCGGCGATCGCTTATGCCCGCGAAGGTGCCGACGTCGCCATCGGCTACCTGCCGAGCGAAGAGGCAGACGCCGCGGAGGTTATCGCCCTGATCGAAGCCGAGGGCCGGAAGGCCGTCGGCCTGCCGGGGGACGTGAAGGACGAGGACTGGTGCTGCCAGATGGTCGAGCAGACCGTGGCCGGTCTTGGCGGACTCGACATCCTCGTCGTCAACGCGGCGCGGGAGCAGTATCGCGAGGACATTTCCGAGGTCTCAACCGACGACTTCGATGCGACGATGAAGACCAACCTCTACGCCCTGCACTGGATTTGCCAGGCGGCGGTGCCGCACCTGCCGCCGGGAGCCGCCATCATCACCACCGCGTCGGTCGTGGCCTACCACCCCGCCTCCCTGCTGCTGGATTACTCCACCACCAAGGCCGGTATCGTCGCCTATACCAAGGCGTTGGCGAAGCAGGTGATCTGGAAGGGTATTCGCGCCAACGCCGTAGCGCCGGGACCGTTCTGGACGGTGCTGCAGCCGAGCGGCGGCCAGCCCGACGAGAGGGTGCAGACGTTCGGCGAGGATAGCGACTTCGGCCGCCCCGGCCAGCCAGCCGAACTGGCACCGGTCTACGTCCTCCTCGCCAGCCAGGAAGCCAGCTTCATCAATGGCGAGGTCTACGGCGTCACCGGCGGCAAGGGCATCGCCTGACCGTGGCAAGACCCTCGCGGCAGTGTCGCGGGGGTGCTCGCCTCGAGCGAGCAGGCGCGGCGCGGCGGAATGACCGGCGGTCCCGGCCAGACTTGACAGCGTGCCGGGTGTTGGCGCTATTCGCGCGCCATGACAGGGACCTCCTCCATCCTCGTGCTTGAGCAGGTGGCGCGCCGGCTCGGGCAGGTGGCGGCGCTCGATGGCGTGTCGCTGAGCGTTGGCGAGGCGCAGATCGTCTGCCTCGTCGGGCACTCGGGCTGTGGAAAATCCACGTTGCTGCGGACTGTGGCGGGCGTGGAGCGGATCGACAGCGGATCGGTAACGCTCGCCGGCCGCGTGGTGTCGGATGCGGCGACATTCGTCGAGCCCGAGGACCGCAATGTCGGCTTCATGTTTCAGGACTACGCGCTTTTCCCGCACCTGACGGCGCGGCAGAATATCGGCTTCGGCCTGCGCGCCATGGATAGCGTGCGACGCGAGGCCCGCATCGGCGAAGTGGTCGAGCGGCTGGGCATCGGCACGCTGGCGGCGCGCTATCCGCACCAGCTTTCGGGCGGCGAGCAACAGCGCATCGCGCTGGCGCGGGCGCTCGCGCCGCAGCCGAGCGTCCTGCTGATGGACGAGCCGTTCTCCAACCTCGATCCGGGGCTGCGGGATACCATCCGCCGGGAAACGGTGGCGCTGATCCGTGGCCTCGGCATCACCGCCATCATCGTGACGCACGACCCGGAGGAGGCGCTCTCGACGGGCGACTGGCTGGCGCTGATGCGGAAGGGACGGATCGTCGAATCGGGCGTGGGCGAGAAAGTCTATGCGCGGCCCCTGACCGCCTATGCAGCGAGCTTCTTCTCGCATGTGAACCGCATCCCGGCGCGCGCCGTCGGCGACCGGGTGGAGAGCGCGCTCGGGGTGTTCGCTGCGGCGGCGGCAGGCGGCAAGCTGGAGCTGCTGGTGCGGCCGCATTCGCTGTTCCTCAGCCGCGAAGGGGTGCCGGCGCGGGTGGTCGAACGCGCCTTCCTCGGCGAGCTTGAGGAACTGTCGCTCAAAGTGGACGGCATCGATGCGCCCCTGGTGCTCCGCAGCAGCCTGCGCAGCGGCGCCGCGGTGGGACAGACCGTGCACCTGAGCGTGAAGCGCGACGAGGTGATGGTGTTTCCGGCGGAGTGACGTCTGGTCGCAGCCCGCAATAACTTGACCTGAACCGTCAACTATGTGATGCGGGAGTCGAGGCGCGGGCCCTGACCAGCGCCATGCCGCGTTAACAGGGAACCGACATGATCAACATTGCGAAGACTTTCGGACTTGCCAGCATCCTGGCTCTGGGAGCCGCCGTGCCGGCGCTGGCCGAAGAGGTCAACATCTACACCACCCGCGAGCCGGGCCTGATCCAGCCGATCCTCGACGCCTTCACCACCGAGACCGGCATCACCGTCAACACGGTGTTCCTCGAGAACGGGCTGATCGAGCGCGTGCAGGCCGAAGGCGAGAGCTCGCCGGCCGATATCCTGATGACCGTCGATTTCGGCGCACTGATCGACCTCGTCAATGCCGGTGTCACCCAGCCGGTCGAGTCCGCCGTGCTCGAAGGCGCCATTCCCGCCACGCTGCGCGATCCCGCCGGCAACTGGTTTGCGCTGTCGGGCCGGGCCCGCGTCGTCTACGCCGCCAAGGACCTCGACCTCTCCGCCATCACCTACGAAGAGCTGTCCGACGAGAAGTGGCGCGGCAGCCTGTGCATCCGCTCGGGCCAGCACCCCTACAACACCGCCATGATCGCCGCCTACATGGCCAAGCATGGCGAAGCCGACACCCGTACCTGGCTCGAGGGCCTCAAGGCCAACCAGGCCCGCCCCGCCGCCGGTGGCGACCGTGACGTTGCCCGCGACATCGCGGCCGGCATCTGCGACATCGCCGTGGCCAATTCCTACTATTTCGGCCTGATGAGCAGCGGCAAGGGCGGCGACGAGCAGAAGGCCTGGTCGGACGCGGTCAAGGTCATCCTGCCGACCTTCGAGGGCGGCGGCACGCTGGTCAACGTTTCGGGCGCCGCCGTGGCTGCCCATGCGCCCAACCGCGACGAAGCGGTGCAGCTGCTCGAATACCTTGCGTCCGAAGCGGCTCAGAAGCTTTACGCCGAGGCCAATTTCGAGCACCCGGTGAACGCCGCGGCCGAAGTGCACCCGATCATCGCGGCGCTCGGCACGCTCACCCCGGACTCGCAACCGCTCACCGAAGTGCTGCCGTTCCGCAAGCGGGCCAGCGAGCTGGTCGACGAAATCAGCTTCGATACCTTCTCCAACTGATCCGGATGCGGCGGGCCAACCCCGCCGCATTTTCCATGCAAACCATCGCAGCCCGGCGCCCCGCAGCGCGCCACCACATCGCGATTTCCCGCTGGGCCGTGACGGCATTCGCCGTCGCGGCTTTCGTGCTTCTGCCGGTTGCCACCATCGCGCTGATCGCCATTGCCGATACCGGCACGCTGTGGGGCCACGTGCTGGTGCATGTGCTGCCGCAATCGGCGTGGAACACTCTGGTGCTGCTCACCGGCACTGGCATCGTGGCAGTCGCGGTGGGGACCGGGGCGGCCTGGCTGGTTTCGGCCTATGATTTCCGCGGCCGCGGCGTGGTGGAGTGGGCGCTGTTGCTGCCACTCGCCGTGCCCACCTACATCATGGCCTACGCCTATCTCGATATCCTCAGCCCGCTCGGGCCGATCCAGGGCGCCATCCGCTGGGTCCTCGGCTTCGACAGCCCGCGCGACTTCCGCCTGCCCGATATCCGCTCGATGTGGGCGGCGGTGCTGATCTTCGGCTCCGTGCTCTACCCCTATGTCTACCTCACCGCCCGCGTCATGTTCGTGAGCCAGTCGGCCAACCTGCTCGAAGCGGCGCGCACCCTCGGTGTCGGCCGCGCGCAGCTGTTCTGGCGCGTCGCCCTGCCCCTCGCCCGCCCCGCCATCGCGGTCGGCGCGGCGCTGGCGCTGATGGAGGTGCTCAACGATGTCGGCGCCGCGCAATTCCTCGGCATCCGCACGCTCACCGCCTCGGTCTACACCACCTGGGTGGTGCGTGCAGACCTCGCCGGGGCGGCGCAGATCGCGGTCTCCATGCTGGTCTTCGTCATGGCGCTGGTGCTGCTCGAGCGGCTGGCGCGGCGCAACCAGCGCTATGCCAGCAGCGCCCAGCGGCCTCGCCCGATGCCGCCGCAGCGCCTCCGCGGCTGGCGCGAAGCCATTGCGCTGGGGCTCGGCGTACTGCCGGTGCTGGTCGGCTTCGTCGGCCCCGCCACCTATCTGGTGATCTCAGCGGCCAAGCGCCTCGATTTCGCAGGTCTCTCGCCTGCCCTGCTGCGCGCCACGCTCAATACCGTCTCGGTCTCGGCGCTGGCGACCCTCGTCGTGCTGCTCGCCGGCTTCGCCGTCGCCTACGCGGCGCGGCTGCAACCCGGCCGGGCAACCGGACTCGCCGCACGCGTCGCGACCCTCGGCTACGCGGTGCCGGGCACGGTTCTCGCCATCGGCATCCTGATCCCGGTGGCCGCCTTCGACCGGAGCGTCGATGGGTTCATGCGCTCGACCTTCGGCTGGTCCACCGGGCTGCTGCTGCTCGGCTCGGGCGGGGCGCTGGTCTACGCCTATGCCGCCCGCTTCCTCGCCATCTCGGTGGGCGGCATCGAGTCCGGGCTGAGCCGCCTGCCGCTCTCCTACGACCATGCCGCCCGCACGCTCGGGCAGGGCCCCGGCGGCACCCTCGTCCACGTCCACCTGCCGCTGACCCGCACGGCGCTGACCGCCGCCGGACTGCTGGTGTTCGTCGACTGCATGAAGGAACTGCCGGCCACCCTGCTGCTCCGCCCGCTCAACTTCGAGAGCCTCGCCACGCTGCTTTATGGCGAAGCGGTGCGCGGCACCTATGAGGACGCGGCCATCGCCGCCCTGCTGATCGTCGCCATCGGCATCCTCCCGGTCATCCTCCTCGCCCGCACCGGCCGCCTGTCGCGGGACTGAAGCCCGGACGGGAATCGGCTAGGCTCGCCGTATGTCCGATCACCTGAAACTCTCCGGCCGGCCGTTCGAGGTGCAACGCGATGCGCTCTTCGCCATGATCCGCGACGAACCGGTGCTGATGGAGGTGCTGGCCGGCATCGCCGACCTGCCCGAAGGGCTGCTGGTCGCCGGCGCGCTCTACAACCTCGCCTGGAACCGGCTGACGGGTCGCCCCGGTCTCGCCGAGGTGGCCGACATCGACGTGTTCTACTTCGATCCCGCCGACCTCAGCTACGAGGCCGAGGACGTGGTGATCCGCCGGCTCGACGCCCGGTTCGGGCAGCTGCCGCTGCCGGTGCAGGTCCGCAACCAGGCAAGGGTGCACCTGTGGTTCGAGCAGAAGTTTGGCGCCCCGTTCACGCCGCTGTCGTCGGCAGCCGAGATGCTCGGCCGCTACGCCTCGAAGGCCCATGCGGTCGGCGCGCGAATGGTCGACGGCGAACTCGACCTCATCGCGCCCTTCGGCCTCGACGACATTTTCTCGTTCCGCCTGGTGCCCAACTACGCTCTCAAGAACCGGGCCACGCATGAGAAGAAGGCCGCCCGGCTCAAGGCGGTGTGGCCGCAGCTGACCGTGGAGCCGTGGTAGCGCGCGTCTACGACTGGTGGCGGTCGTCGGCCACCTTGCCATCCACCATGTAGATCTGGCGGCGGCAGCGGGCGGCGATCTTTTCGTCGTGGGTGGAGATCAGGAAACCGGTCCGGTCTTCGCTGTTGATTTCGGTCAGCAGCTTCATCACCTGGTCGGCGCTTTCGCGGTCGAGATTGCCGGTGGGCTCGTCGGCCAGCACCAGCTCGGGGGCGTTCATCAGTGACCGCGCCACCGCGACACGCTGCTTCTGTCCGCCCGAAAGCCGACTCGCGAGGAAGTCCCGACGGTCCGAGAGGCCGACCCGATCAAGGAGTTCGCTGGCCCGGACCTTGTCCTCCCGGCGCTCGCGTCCGTAGCGGGCGGCGGCGGGGAACATGACGTTTTCGAGCGCAGTGAAGTCCGGCAGCAGCAGGTGCGCCTGAAACACGAAGCCGATATGCCGGTTGCGGAATTCGGTCAGCACCTCGTCGTCGGCCCCGATCAGGGTCTCGCCGAGGATGCTGAGTTCGCCGAGGGTGGGGCGCATCAGCGTGCCGAGGATGTTGAGCAGTGTCGATTTGCCCGAGCCTGACGGGCCGAGCAGCGCCACCAGTTCACCGCGGCTGACCTGCAGCTCCACGCCCTTGAGCACGCGGGTGACGGTCTCGCCCTCGGTATAATCCTTGGTGAGGCCGCTGACCTCGACGAGCGCGTCGTCGCTCATGGCCCGATCGCCTTGACCGGATCGACGCGCGAGGCCGAGTACGCGGGCCAGATGGCGGCAGCGATGGCACCGAGCAGCGTGAGCAGGATGGCGGCATCGTAGGCGCCCTGCCGGTAGTCCACCGGCAGCCCGGCGCCACTGGTGGCTTCAGGCGGTGGAAACGGCAGCAGCGAGAGATAGCCAAGCCCGGCGCCGAGCAGGCCGCCGGCGAGGCCGATAAAGGCGCCCTGGAGGACGAAAACCAGCACCACGAAGCCGCGGCGCGCCCCCATGGCCCGCATGATGCCGATTTCGCTCTGCCGCCGGTAGGTGGAGAGCAGCAGGGCGCTCGCGACGCCGATGACGATGGTGACGAGCGCAAACCCCTTGATCAGGTCGCCCGAGCGCGCCTGGGCACTGAGGCCTTCGAGCAGTTGCGCGTTCTGGTCCTGCCACGCCGTCGCCTTGAGCCCGGTGCGGCCCGCGATGTCGGCGGCGGCGATGCGCGACTGCTGCAGGTCGTCGAGCTTGATCTCGTAGCGCGACAGGCCCTCCGGCAAATCGAGCAGCACCCGGGCGGCGCGGATATTGAGGTAGACAGCCGTGTCGTCGACCCCGGCCACACCGATCTCGAAGATACCGCCAATCGTCACCGGCTGCTCGATGGCCCGCTCAGAGCGGATCACCAGCGACTGGCCGACGCCGATGCCGAGCGTGTCCGCCAGGCCCTTGCCGATCACCGCGGTGCCCAGCATCAGGTCGGTCGAGCCGGCGACGAGGTTCGCCTCGATGTTGGCGATGGCCGAGATATCCCGCGCCTCGAGGCCGGTGATCAGGACGGGCGCCACCGCCTCGCCCTTCAGCATGAAGCCGTTGCCCAGCACCTTGCCGACGACCACGCGCACATGCGGCGAGCTTTCGAGGATGGGCAGATAGGCCTCGGCCGATTGCAGCGTCGAGCGTTGCTGGCTCGATTTAAGCACGGCGATCAGCGTGCCGTTGCCGTCATCGAGCAGCGAGGTGGGATCGCGGTCCGCCGGTTCCACCACCACATGCGCGATGCTGCCCACCGTGCGGTCGATCAGCAGCACGGCGAGCCCGCCGATCAGGGCGCTCATGAACACAAACACGTAGACGCCCACCGCCACGCCGAGCACCAGCAGCACTGATTGGCCGCGGTTGGCAGTGAGGTAGCGGGTGGCGATCTTGAAGCTGTAGAGCATGCTACTGCCCCGCCGCGACGAGCGCCCCTTCGGCCTTCACCAGCTTGCTGTCGAGGATCAGCGTCTCGCCACCCGACAGGCCCGCGGTGAGCATCAGGCGGTCGGACGGCCAGTCGATATACTGCACCGCACGCAGCACCGCCTTGCCGTTCTCGAGTATGTAGACGGCGGGCCGGTCGCCGGCGACAAGCGCGCCGCGCGGGATGGTGATGGCATCGTCGCGCTCGTCGACGACGATGTTGAGCATGACGGTGAGCCCGACTGGCAGGTTCAGCTCGCCCGCTCCGGGCAACCCGATCTGCACCAGGCGGCCGCCGGTCGATGCATCGACCCGGGGGGACACATAGACGACTTCGCCCTCGATCACCTCGGAATGGCCGGCGGGACGAGCGGCGACCTTGAGCCCGCGGCGCACTTCGGAGGCATAGAGCTCATCGACGCTCGCTTCGCCATAGAGCGTCGTCAGGTTGGCGAACAGGAAGAGCGGCGTCGAGCTGCTGACCACCTGGCCTGGATCGGCGCCCCGGCTGAGGATGGTGCCATCGAATGGCGCCCGGATGGTGTACTGGGTCAGCAGGTCTTCCTCCTGCTCGAGCATCGAGACCTGCCGGTCCACTTCCTTCTGCGCCGTCTCGACCGCCAGACGCGCGTCGTCCAGCGCCTTCAGCGATACCGAGTCGCGGAGCGCTTCGGCGCGCTCAAGGTCGGTCTGCGCCTTGTCGCGCTGTGCCTCGGCGGCAGCGAGCTGCGAACGGGCCTGCACCACGGCGCCGCGCTGCTGGATATCGTCGATCACCAGCATCGCCGCGTTGGTCGCGACTTCGTCACCCTCGGCTACCGCCACGCTGATGATGCGGCCGCTGACCGTCGAGCTGATCTCGACCTGGTTGGCCGGCACGACGCGACCATTGATCGCCAGCACCCGACTCGCCGGCCCCGGCGTGACGGATTCGACAGCGACGACGGCGGGCTTGGGTTCCCACGGCCGGTTGGTCAGCAGCCAGGCCGCGCCCGCGCCCAGCACCGCCAGCAGCAACACCCACCGGATCACCCGTCCGCGTCGACGCTTCGCCGAGAGCTCTGCGATTCCGCTCACGAGGTGTTCTCCAGGCTGGCCGTGCCCCATCGGCAACTGGCGTAAATATTTCCAAGTCTCGAACCTACGACAAAAGACCGCCCGGCCGATACAGCTAAGCAGTCTCGCGCAGACGAGATGCCGGAGCGCCGAGTTTCACCCCGCGCAGTCGGCCGACCTCAGCCGAAGACGCTCGCGCCGTTGTCCGCCGTGCCGACCAGCGCCCGGAACCCGGCAAACAGTTCGCGACCCATGCCGTACTGCTGGGACCGGAGATCTTCAGTAGCGGGCGTGCGGGAGAAGAACTCGCGCTCGTCGCCGAGGAAGGTCAGCGTGCCCTCGTTGGCATCGAGGCGGATCAGGTCGCCGTCGCGGATCTTGGCGATGGCGCCGCCGTCACTGGCCTCGGGCGTCATGTGGATAGCGGCGGGCACCTTGCCCGAGGCGCCGGACATGCGGCCATCGGTCAGCAGCGCCACCTTGTGGCCGCGGTCCTGCAGGATGCCGAGCTGCGGGGTGAGCTTGTGCAGTTCGGGCATGCCGACGGCCTTCGGCCCCTGGAAGCGCACCACCACGACCACGTCGCCGGTGAGTTCGCCGTTCTTGAAGGCGGCCTGCATGCCTTCCTGCGAGTGGAAGACCCGGGCCCTGGCTTCGACGACCCGGTTCTCCGGCTTCACCGCCGAGACCTTGATCACCGACTTGCCGAGGTTGCCCGCGAGCAGCTTCAGCCCGCCATTCTGGCTGAAAGCCGATTTCACCGGCGCCAGCACCTTGGGATCGCCCGACAGCGCCGGCGAGGGCTCGAAGCTCAGTTTTTCCTCGTTGAGCCTGGCCTCGACCGAGTAGCCCGACAGCCCCGCACCCCAGACGGTCTTGACGTCCTCGTGCAGGTAGCCGGCCTCGAGCAGTTCGCGGATCAGGAAGCCCATGCCGCCCGCCGCTTGGAAATGGTTCACGTCGGCGATACCGTTGGGGTAGACGCGCGTCAGCAGCGGCACGGCGCCCGAAAGCTCCGACATGTCTTCCCAGGTGATCTTCAGCCCCGCCGCGGCAGCAATGGCCACGAGGTGCATGGTGTGGTTGGTCGACCCACCCGTCGCCAGCAGCCCGACCAGCCCGTTGACGATGACCTTCTCGTCGACGATGTGGCCGATCGGCGTGTAGTTGTTGCCCTCGGCGGTGAGCGACAGGGCGCGGATCGTGGCTTCGCGGGTCAGCGCATCGCGCAGCGGCGTGTTGGGGTTGACGAAGCTGGCGCCCGGCAGGTGCAGGCCCATGATCTCCATCAGCATCTGGTTGGAGTTTGCAGTGCCGTAGAAAGTGCAGGTGCCCGGCGAATGGTAGGATTTCGCCTCGCTCTCGAGCAGCTCGGCCCGGCCGACCTTGCCCTCGGCGTAGAGCTGGCGAACCTTGGCCTTCTCGTCGTTGGAGATACCGGTGGGCATCGGACCGGCGGGGATGAACACGGCCGGCAGATGCCCGAAGGTCAGCGCGCCGATCATCAGGCCGGGCACGATCTTGTCGCAGATGCCGAGAAACACCGCCGCGTCGAACATGTTGTGGCTGAGGGCGACGGCCGTCGACAGGGCGATGACGTCGCGGCTGAACAGGCTGAGATCCATGCCCGGCTGGCCCTGGGTCACGCCATCGCACATGGCTGGCACGCCGCCCGCCACCTGCGCCGTCGCGCCGATCGAGCGCGCCGCTTCCTTGATGAGGTCCGGATAGGTCGCGTAGGGCTGATGGGCGCTCAGCATGTCGTTGTAGGACGTCACGATGCCGAGGTTCGGGGTCTTGGTGCCGGCGAGCTTGGCCTTGTCACTGGGCGAACACGCCGCAAAGGCATGCGCGAGGTTGCCGCAGGCCAGCGCGCCGCGATGCACGCCCTTGATCCCGGCGGCCTCGACGCGATCGAGATACTGCCGGCGCGACCCGGCGCTGCGGGCCGCGATACGATCGGTCACATCCTGGACGGCTTTGACGACGGACATCGGAATGCTCCTTGAGGGCTAATGTGGCGGAGCCAGAGTGTTTCGGTTCGGCTGCTCGCCGATGGCGGATCGTTTCACCGAGGTGTCATCCCTGCGAAGGCAGGGAGCCAACTCGAAATCCGTGCTGGTCATGAGGTGGGTCCCTGCCTTCGCAGGGATGACACCGCAGTGCCCAGTCACTCGATCCGCTTCGACAAAAACGAATGCACTCAGGGGCTCCAGAAAATGTTCAGTGGTGTCTGGCTCTGGCGCAGGATAGAGCGCACCGGCATGTCCTCAATAGGACCGTCCGCCGCAGCTTTTTCCAGCGTTGCCGCCTTCTCCTCCCCCTCGATATGCAGATAGAGCCCCGACGCCATCAGCAGGCGCTTGAGCACCAGCGTCACCCGGGGCTCCCCTGCCCCCGGCGCCGTGATCGCGATGGCCGGCCCCTCGCCGGTCAGCGCTTCGGCGAGCGTGTCGCCGCCCGGAAAGAACGAGGCGGTGTGCCCGTCATTGCCCATGCCGAGGATCACCGCGTCGAACGGCATCGGCACGGTGCTGAGCTGCATGTTGGTGCGGGCGATCCCCGCCGCATCGGGTATGTCGCCGCCGGCATAGAGCGGCACGAAATGCGCGGTGGCGGCCGGACCCTGCAGCAGCTTCTCGTTGACGAGGCCGGCGTTGGAGCGATCGGATGTCTCCGGCACCCAGCGCTCGTCGACCAGCGTCACGGTGACTCGCGACCAGTCGATGTCCTTGCGGCGTCCCAGCACCGAAAAGAACCGTCCCGGCGTCGAGCCGCCCGACAGCGCAATCGAGGCCTGCCCGCGTGCGGCGATGCCGTCATTCAAATGCTCGGCGACCGCTTCGGCGAGCGCGAGGGCAAGGTCTTCCTTGGTGCCGAAGCTGCGACGTGTGGCGTTCAAATCCCGTCCTCGTGCCAGGTGCGGCCGTCGCGCTCGATAAGCGCGATGGCGGCGGTGGGGCCCCAGGTGCCGGCCATGTAGGATTGCGGATTGTCGGTCGCCGCATCCCAGCCCTCGCGGATCGGATCGACCCACATCCACGCCGCCTCGAGCTCGTCGCGGCGCATGAACAGGGTCTGCGAGCCGCGCACCACGTCGAGCAGCAGGCGCTCGTAGGCTTCCGGCGTGCGCTCGGCAAAGGCCTCGGCGAAGCTCAGGTTCAGCGGCACCTCGCGGAGGCGCATGCCGCCCGGGCCCGGATCCTTGATCATCAGGAACAGCTTTACGCCCTCGTCGGGCTGGATGCGGATGACGAGGCGGTTGGCCTTGGGCGCACCCTCGGCGTGGTCGAACATCGAGTGCGGAATGTTGCGGAACTGGATGACGATTTCGGAGGCACGGCTCGGCAGGCGCTTGCCGGTGCGGATGTAGAACGGCACGCCGGCCCAGCGCCAGTTCTCGATCTCGGCCTTGATGGCGACGAAGGTCTCGGTGCGCGAAACGGCCTTGCCGTCGACCTGCTTTTCCTTCGGCAACTCGTCGAGATAGCCGGCGACGGCGGCGCCATCGACCGAACCGGCGCGATACTGGCCGCGCACGGTGCAGCGTCCCACGTCCGGGCCGGCGATCGGCTTCAGCGAGCGCAGCACCTTCAGCTTTTCGTCGCGCAGCGCATCCGCGCCGTCCGAAGCCGGGGGCTCCATGGCGACGAGGGTGAGCAGCTGGATGATGTGGTTCTGCACCATGTCGCGCAGCGCACCGCTCTCGTCATAGTAGCCGCGGGTGCCGGCGCCCACCGATTCCGCCACGGTGATCTGCACGTGCTCGATATGGGCCGAGTTCCAGATCGGCTCGAACAGGATGTTGGCGAAGCGCAGCGCCAGCAGGTTCTGCACCGTCTCTTTGCCCAAGTAGTGGTCGATGCGATAGACCTGATCTTCCTTGAAGATGCGGCTCACGTCATCGTTGATGGCGATCGACGAGGCGAGATCGTGCCCGAGCGGCTTCTCGATCACCACGCGAGCGTCGCGACGGTAATAGCCCTTCTTCTTGATATATTCGCAGGTCGGCCCGAACAGGTCGGGCGCGATCGCGAGATAGAAGGCGCGGACGATCGAGGTGTCCTTGCGCAGGCTGCCGTCCAGGTCACCCCAGTTCGCCTCGTCCGTCACGTCGTTGGCGACGTAGGTGCAGATCGACACGAAGCGGTCGATGGCCTTCTTGTCCTGGTAGGCCTTCTCGACAAAGGCCTCGATCGAATCGCGAACCGTCTTCTGGAACTCAGCGTCGGTCAGCTTGGAGCGCGACACGCCGATGATGCGGCTCTGCTCGTCGAACTGCCCGTCGACGAAGCGATGGAACAGCGCCGGGATGAGCTTGCGCTTGGTGAGGTCGCCGGTCGCGCCGAACACCACGTAGTCGAAAGGCTGGACCGGGATGATGCGGCTGGACACGCTCGTGAGGCTCCGTTGGTGGTAGTTCATGGGTCGATGGGGTCGGCGTCTGTGGTTCAGTCGGGGAAATTCTGCTTGGCGAGAATCACGGCGCCATGCAGCGGCTCATCGACCGGGCGGACGATGAAATCGCCATAGCGTTCCATCATCAGCGGGTAGAGCCGGGTGCCGAAGCCGCCGACCGCCGCCATGCGGGTAGCACCGCGCGCCTTGAACCAGTTCACGTATTTGTCGATCTCAGACAGCTGCAGTTCCATCAGCTCCCTGGCCACCGGATCACCCTGCTCGTAGAAATCGAAGAACAGCGGCACCAGCGCGCCATATTCGGCCGGGGCGCGGCCAAGCAGCGTCGAGGGCGCGCCGGCAGTGGCCGGCATCGGCCCGCGCGGATCCTGCGGGAACGACCAGTCCATGATCGTGTCGGTGTTGCCACCGAGCTTCTCGCTCACCGCACTGGTCAGCGCCGAACCCGAGGCGATGCCGTCATTGGCCTCGACGGTGCGGCGCACCAGTTCGCGGCCGAGGATGGCGCCACTCATCTGGTCGCCGATATGGAAGCCCCAGCCACCGGCCTGATGGCGCTGGCCATTGACCTGCGCCAGCGCGGCCGAACCGGTGCCGACGATGAGCACCGCGCCGTCGGCGCCGCCATGCGCACCGGCGCGGGCGATATCGATGTCGTCATAGACCCGCACCGCCTTGAACGGCCATTGGCGCTTCTCGAACGCCTCGCGCGCCGATGGCAGCCGCCCGCCGGCCATGCCGAAGCAGGCCGCGGTGTTTGCGGCTTCGGCAAGATCGATACCAGCCTTGCGGAAGACTTCCTTCGTCCCCTCGGTGATCGAGCGGAACGCGGGATCGCCGCCTTCGATCTGCAGGTTGGAGCGCCCGCCGCCTGCGTCGGCGAGGGTTTCGAGGTTCTCGTTCGCCAGGCGGATGCGGCAGTTGGTGCCACCACCATCGACGCCGAGATAATACTTAGCCACGCTTGCCGCTCTCGATCTTGAGGTTGAACGCGACGCGGGAGCCCCCCGCGAGTCCGGCGGACCATAATGCCAAAGGGGGCTAGACGAAA
>CAMDAL010000042.1 GCA_945888565.1 Devosia equisanguinis
GCCGCAAAGGCCGAGGCGGACGTGCGAACGACAATCGACACCGCGCGGCTCAAAGGCGCAAATCCCTTCGATGTCATCCTCGCTACCCTCGCCTGAACGCGCCCAGAACGGTCAAAACGCGGCCTGCCGAAGGGGTGGGTAATTACCCGATGAGCATAATCTCTACTCCGGGTTGCCCACCGGTCCCTCCCACGCAACAGTCACCGCCGGCCTTGGCGGGCGCGGCGCTGGGAACGCGGGTCCCTCCCGTGGACAACCCTCCGCGCCACCAACACCCCTGACTGCAAACACTGAAATCCAGAATGAAGAGAAGCCCTGCAGGCCCCTCACGAGGGTGGCTGGATGCTCATGAAACGGCCGGCCGGATCCTCGTGGAATGGATGGCCGGATGCCGTGGAATGCGCACAAGCCGAGCTCTTTCGCACCATCGCCGTCTCCCTCCAGCCTGCCGGACCATAGCCGATGGGGCAAGACGCCCCGCTGAGCCATTCCCCCTCAACCCTCAACGCGCTTCCAAAGTCCAGCCTCAGCCGCGGCGAAAAGCCGCAGCAAACCCACTCGTCTCAAGCTTGGCCATGACGCAAGGCCGGCTACTGAAAAATGGGCGGGTTAATACGGAAAACTGCAAAGCGCGCGGGACAGCTAGAAGAGCGGTCTGGAGGTAGCTCACCGAGGCCAGCGCCTGGATGGTTAGGCGGATCGCCGGCTAGACAAAGCAGCGATCCATCTCCAAAGATTAGGCGCTGGGCAACTCGACAAGTCACCAACGTCAACCCCAGCTTCCTTAACGACTCCGGTAGGATTCATTGTCTACGCGAGTACCACTAAATTGACCAACATTGCGATCACGGCCGGAGCTTTCCACTTTCAGGCTCGGCTCGAAAGCGAGGCGGCGCCTGCGACCTGCGCCGCATTCGAGGCGCAACTCCCGTTCCGCAGCCGCATCATCCACGTGCGCTGGAGCGGGGAGGCGGTGTGGATGCCGCTCGGAGACCTGCAGTTCGGGGTCGGCTACGAGAACGCGACGAGCTATCCCAATCCCGGGCAGATCATCCTCTATCCTGGCGGGGTCAGCGAGACCGAGATTCTAATCTCCTATGGCCACGCTGCATTCGCCAGCAAGGCAGGCATGCTCGCCGGCAACCACTTCCTCACCATCACCGAGAACCTTGAGGCCCTGGCGACCCTCGGCAAACGCGTTCTGTGGGAAGGCGCTCAGGACATCGTATTCGAGCGCGTATAGGTCTCCACGAGAGATGCTTCGGCCTTCGCTGCTGCTTCGGCGCCGGTCACCGCGGCAGCCTCCATGTTCGGGAACTCGAGATAGTCACCCGCGAGCAGCACCGCCCCAAGGTCGGCCGTGAGGGCGGCCTGCAGCGCGGCTCGTCCAGGGAAGGTGAAAGGCGCGCCGGCAGGCCAGCGATGCACCGCGATCTCAGCCACCAGTGATGTCGAGCCGGGAAAGGTCCGCTCGAGGTCAGCGAGAAACAGGGCTTCGAGTTCGGCATCGCTGCGGGGGATCAGCTCTGCCGCGCCACGGGCGCCGCGGAACATCATGATGCTGCCGCCGGACCGGCGAGGCCCGGAAGGTTCCCGGATGGCGGTCGCCTGGTTGAAGAGCACGCCGAAGGCGCGGCCCGGGGTCGAGATTGCGTAGTTGCCATCCCACGGCAGCGCTTTGGTTTCCGAGGTCAAGGCGGCAACCGACAGGTAGGCACCGTACCGGATGGCTTCGAGCGCCTGCCGCGTCGCCTGCGGCAGGTCACGGGCTATGACATGGGTCACGAACGCTGGCGTTGCGATTATGGCGCGCCGCGCCGTGATGGTCTGCGAGGCGCCGGCCTGCTCGTAGTGGACGACAACCCCAGCACCCTCGCGTCGCACCTCAAGGACGCGCGCGCCCAGCCGGATACTGTCGCCGAGCACTCCGGCGATAGCGTTGGGGAGACCGCTGGATCCTCCGACGAGATTGCGGCCTGGCGCGCTAGTCGCCCAAACATTGGCGAAAGATCGCAGCGAGTGCCCGGCCGACATTTCCGACGGATCGGCCCCGTTGCGCTCGGTGATCGCGGTGAGAATGGTCCGGACCTCGGGGTGAACGAGGCCTAGCATTTGGTCGAGCGTCCGGCCTTCCTCGAACGAGAGCATGCGTTTTCGCCGCTGGTCGGGCGTCTCGCCGGCCGGGCGGTTGCCGAGTTCACGCACGACTCGGGTTGAGCCGACACGGAGAGCGAGACCGACCTTAATGAGGGAGAGCCGTGCCGCGGGCGAGAGCGGAAGGATGAAAGGGTAGGTTTCGGGCCGCTGGGTCAGGGCGTGGCGGCCGCGATGGCTGATACCGAGAAGCCGTCCACGTATTGGGCGACTGTCAAGCCCCAACTCCTCGACGAGATCGCCTATGACCGTTCCCGGCTCGCCGAACATGTGCGCGCCAAAGTTGAGCCAGTGGGGCGCTCGCGGCGCGGAGAGAATCCGTCCACCGACGCGGTGGTCCGCCTCCAGGACCGCCACCGACCGGTGCCGCAGGCGATAAGCCGCCGTCAGCCCGGCAATGCCGCCGCCGATGACGACGACGTCGAGAGTCTCGCTCATGTGGAACACTTCCCTGCCGCCCAGGCCGATTCCGTGATTGCCCGGCTCGCGTTGCGGACATGCCGGACTGTGGCCGGTTCCGCTGCGGCGCCGTCGCTGCTGCAGATGGCGCCGAACTCGTCGCCAAGCGTCTCCTGTACCAGCCGGGTACCGAGGACGAGTATCCCCGACAGCACGCGGTCGCGGACGGCGCGGTAGAGTTGCGCCGCGACCGGGGTGCGAAGAAATGCCGGATTGTAAGCCACGTCGTCCTCGGTTAACTGCATACGGTTTAGAAGCCAGAGAGTATCAATGCAAGGATCGGCAAGAACCGCGATTATCGTCGGAGCCGGCATCGTCGGCATGGCGACGGCACTGCGGCTTCAGGCGGATGGCATTTCGGTCACGGTCTTCGATGCGCGCGAGCCGGGGACGGGATGCTCCGAAGGCAATTCCGGAGGCTTTGGCATCGGACTCGTCGCTCCCATCGCGATGCCCGGTATCTTGCGCCAGGTGCCGCGCCTGCTGCTCGATCCTGAGGAGCCGCTTTTCATCAGTCCAAGAATCTTTCCGCGCGCGCTGCCATGGTTCTGGCAGTTCGCGCGCAACGCGCGCCCGCATCGGATGAGGCAGATCGCGGCTGCCCGGGCGGCGCTCAATCACCAGGTGCTCGATACGCTGATGCCGCTCGTCAAGCTGGCCGGTGCCGAGGACCTCGTGCGGCATGAGGGCATGGTTTTCCTCTTCCGCGGCGACGTCGTGCCGACTGGAGCTGCCGCCCGCTTCCGGCTGAGCGAGGACCACGGCATTGTGACCGAGCGGCTCGATGCTGCCGAGATCGCCGGCCTTTACCCGGGCATCGCGACCGATGTCCGCATCGGCGTTCGCATCCCCGGCAACTGGCACTGCACCGATCCACTTGGCCTCGTCACCGCCTTCGCCCGGGCTTTCGAAGCGCGCGGCGGCCGCATCGTCAGGGCGGACGTCACCGCGCTCACCGCAAGCGGAACCGGCGTGGTGGCTGGCGGCGCGACACACACTGCCTGCCACGTCGTCGTGGCCGCAGGCGTGTGGTCGCGGAAGATGATTGCCGCTCTCGGCTACAGCGTACCGCTCGAGGCAGAACGGGGGTATCACCTGATGCTTCCGAAGTCCGGCGTTGCGTTCGCGGTGCCTACCACGCTTGCAGACCGCAACATCGTCCTCACACCGATGGACAATGGGCTACGCATTACCGGCATCGCCGAGTTCGCACCCATCGACGCCCCGCCAGACTACAGCCACTGCGACCGGCTTCTGGCCCAGGCGAAGTGTTACTTTCCGGACCTCGACGGGGGCGGAGCGGAACGATGGATGGGCCCGCGACCATCGACCCCCGACTCGCTCCCCGTCATCGGACAGGCACCGCGGCATCCCGGCCTTTGGTTCGCCTTCGGCCATGGTCAGAGCGGCCTAGCCCATGCGAGCGTTACGGCCGCGAGCTTAGGCGCGGCGATTGCTGGCCGGCGGGCTGGCATCAACCTTACGCCCTACGGCATCGAACGCTTCCAGCGGTCCTATAATCGGCACTTATCGCTCTCGCCGCCTTCTTAATAAGGGGCCCGCTTCCGGGCTCCCCTCTCGGCGTCTAGAACGGGCCCAGCGCCAGTGACCGATCTTTCCTTTGCGGCGCGTTTTTGCTGGCAGCAAGAGGCTCGTCGCGGAACGGCGCTTGTGTAACCACCAGCCAGACCGGGTGTTGTTCGATTTGATGGATTCCTACGGCCACGCTGCCCGTTTTCACGGGATTTACGCATCGACTGTGTGCCCCATGACCGCGGATGGCGCGATCGCCTATCGCGATCTTGAAAGCCACATCGGCGAGGTCGCCGGTTGCGGAGGGCTCAAGGGGCTCCTCATCAACGGCCACGCCGGCGAGAACGCGATGCTCGAGCGCGAGGAAGCCCGCGAGGTCGTCGCAACGGCGCGCCGCGTAGCGCCGCGGTCCCTCATCGTTGCGGGGGTTAACGCCGAGTCCTCGCGCAACGCCGTGCTGCTGGCCGAGGATGCCGCCGCCGCCGGGGCCGATGCCATCCTCGTCTTTGCGCCCTTCTCCTGGATCGTCGGGGTGGATGCGCGCACCGTGGTCAACCATCACCGCGCCATCCATGATGCGACCGACCTGCCGCTCATGCTGTTCCAGGGCTCGGTGAACTCCGGCAAGCTCTGGTTCCCGCCCGAGACGCTGGCCGCTCTCGTCCACCTGCCGCGGGTTGTCGGAATCAAGGAAGGCAGCTGGGAGACCTCGGCCTATGAGATCAGTCGCCGCGTGGTGCGCGAGACGCGCCCCGGGGTCGCGGTCATGGCGTCCGGCGACGAGCACCTCCTGTCCTCTTTCGTCCTCGGGTCTGAGGGCAGCCTCGTCAGCCTCGCCGCAGTGGTGCCGCAGCTGATCGTCGCCCTTGATCTTGCAGTGAGGGCTGGCGACATGGCGGCAGCAAGGGCCTGCCACGACCGTATCTATCCGCTCGCCCGCACCGTCTACGGCACCGGTCCTGCGGGGCTCGTTTCAGCACGGCTCAAGGCCTGCCTCGAGATCCTCGGAAGGATCGACTCTGCCTACTGCCGCCCGCCCACCGCGGCACTTCCGGCCGAAGAAATAGCCGCCCTCACCAACGCCCTCGAAGCCGCGGGCGAACTGACGAAGATCGGGTCGGCACGTCCCGTGCCCGCCGCTGTGGGCGCCGCGCCCTAAAGTCGCCTACCGCTCGCGCGACGAGGATGGTAGAGTGTGAAAGGCCCGGCATAGCGGCCGAGTGGAGTCCTGAGCCCCAGTGAACCTGCGCCAGCTGGAAGTCCTCAGGGCGGTGATGAAACGGCGTACGACGACGGGTGCGGCGCACGAACTCGGCATGTCGCAGCCGGCGGTCAGCAACGCCATCAAGCATACCGAGGAGCAGCTCGGCTTCCTACTCTTCGATCGGGTCAACAATCGGCTGGTGCCGACGCGCGAAGCCGAGATCCTCTTCGCCGAAAGCGAGTCGCTGTTCCAGCTCTACGAGGCGATGCGCCGCCGCACCGCGCAGATGAGTAGCGGCCGCATCGGGCACATCAGTATCCTCCTTACCTCCGAGCTCTCGGAGTCGCTGATCCCGCGCGTCCTCAAGCACTTCCTCGCCAACCATGCCGATGTCCATGTTACCATCGACGTCGTCTCGCTCGAGGGCGTGCTCAACGGCATTGAGACGGGGGTAGGCGACTTGGGATTTGCCATGGCCCCGCACTCGCGGCCGGGCCTGATCTACGAGCCGCTGCGGGATGTGCCGATGGTCTGCGTCTGCCCGGCGGGAGATGAGCTCGCGACTCTTGCCTTCGTCACCCCGCTCGATCTCCAGGGCAAGCGGCTGATCGTGGCGCCGACTACTGGCAGGCTCAACGCCATGGTGCAAGACGCCTTTTCCAAGGGATCGGTTCGCTTTGCCCCCCAGATCGAGATCCGTTTCATGAACATCGCCGCGCGCTGCGTGGCGGCTGGCCTCGGGGTCGCCCTCGTCGACGCCCTGACCGCTACCGCCAACAATTTCGGCGACCTAAGGCTCCTGCCGTTCCGCCCCGCCATTCCGGTGCCGGTGTTCGCGATAGTCAACAAGGGCAGGCCAACGTCGCGGCTCGCCAAGCACTTCATCCGGAGCGCGCGCACCCAGATCGAGGTGATCGCGGCGGAACTGGGTGCGATCGCCGACGCTCAGGACCCGTCCGAGGCAGCCGACGCCGAGGGCACCCGGGTCTGATAGAGCCCGATCCCCTTGTCGGCGACGAGCTTACGGTCTCGCACCACCGTTACGCCGCGCCGTATCGTGGTCACCGGCCAGCCGGTTACCGCAAGGCCCTCATACGGTGTGTAGTCGCAGCCATGGTGCAGCTCCGACTGGCTGATCGTCACCTCCAGGTCTGGGTCCCAGATGACGATATCGGCGTCCGCGCCGATCGCGATCGTGCCCTTGCGCGGGAAGAGGCCGTACGCCTTGGCGTGGTTGGTCGAGGTCAGCGCGACGAAGCGCTGGAGGTCAATCCGCCCTTTGCGTACGCCTTCCGAGAAGAGGATCGGCATCCGCGTCTCGATGCCGGGGATGCCGTTGGGAATCCAGCGGTAGCCGCCGCGCTTCGCTTCGGGCGTGAGCTTTCCGCTCTCGTCGTAGCGATAGGGGCAGTGGTCCGAGGAGAAGACGTCGAAGCTGCCGTTCTCGAGTCCTTCCCAGCAGGCTTCCTGGCTCGTCGTGTCGCGCGGCGGTGGGCTGCAGACGAACTTGCTGCCCTCGAGCGCATCGCCTTCGAGGTCATCCTCGGTGAGGACGAGGTATTGCGGGCAGGTCTCGGAGAGCACCTTCACGCCGCGCTTGCGAGCGCGCTCGATCTCCTCGATGGCTCCGGCATTGGAGACGTGAACGACCATGACCTCGGCGTTGGTCAGCTCGGCAAGGGAGAGCGCCCGGTTGGTCGCCTCGCGCTCGACCGGAATGGGCCGGGACGTGGCGTGATAGCGCGGGGCGGTCTTTCCCGCCGCCTCCAACTCCTCGTTGAGGAAGCGGATGGCGTCGATGCCTTCGGCATGCACCATGACCACGGCTCCGCCCTTACGTGCCGTCTTCATGACGTTGAGGATCTCGTAGTCGGTGAGCCGCAGGTCCTCGTAGGTCATGAAGACCTTGACCGAGGTGAAGCCCGCCGCGATGAGGGCGGGGAGGTCCTGGCCGATTAGCTGCGGGTCTGGATCGGAGACGATGAGATGATAGCTCACGTCGCAGTAGAGGTTGCCCGCGGCCCGCTGGTCATAGTCGGTCAGCGCATCGCGAAGGCTCTGGCCCTTCTTCTGTAGGCAGAAGGGCATGACCGTGGTGTTGCCGCCGAATATGGCCGAGCGCGTGCCGGTCTCAAAATCGTCGCCCATGACGATCCCGGGCGCGCCGTCCTGGGCGAGGTGAACGTGGCTGTCGATGCCGCCGGGCATAACCAGCTTACCGGTGGCGTCGATGACCTCCGCCGCATGGCCCGCGAGCGTCTCTGCAATCGCGACGATGCGGCCGTCCTTGATGCCGACATCGGCGCTGAACACATCGGCGGCGGTGACCACGGTGCCGCCGGTGATGATGAGATCGTAGTCCATGGGGATCATGCCTCGTCCGCGAGCTGCTTGTTCCTTGCCCGATATTGCGCGCGGGCACTTGAGACCGTCACGTAGCCGCCTTCGAGGTCGGCC
Organism: Devosia equisanguinis; assembly: GCA_945888565.1. Classification (GTDB taxonomy): domain Bacteria; phylum Pseudomonadota; class Alphaproteobacteria; order Rhizobiales; family Devosiaceae; genus Devosia_A; species Devosia_A equisanguinis_A. The sequence goes on from CAMDAL010000042.1 coordinate 7,808, forward strand.
AGAAGCGCGCCGTCGGAGCGGAGAGCAGGCGGTCCGTAGCCCGAGCCGCCGGTCAGCACGGCCTCGAGCAGATGTCCCGCCGTCTCCAGCGTCACGAGCTCACCGGTGCCGCAGTCGCGGACGATAGTTCCCCCGTCGGTGCGGACCTGGCCGTGGGCACGGGTCCCAGGCTCGCCACCATGGAGGCCCGTGAAGTCGAGTCCCACACCCTCGGGAAAGATCGAGATGAAGAGCGGTGCCCCGTCGTCATCGCGTTTGCCGAGGACGATGCGCTGCGCAAGGCCACCGCGGAACTGGCCGGGTCCGCCGCTGTCCGGGACAAAGCTCTTCTCGTGAAGGACCACCGGCACGCGCGCTTCGAACACCTCGATCGACGTGTTGGCCGCCGACGAGGGAAAGATGAGGCCGGAAATGCCGTCGCTCGCGGACGCGCCGCCTTGGCCGCCGCCGGCGAGAAAGACGTCGGAGAAGTAATCCCCCTCGGGCGCCTTGCCATAAACAGTGAGCGAGATGGGTAGCCCGGAGAAGGCGCGAACGCGATCGGGAAGGACCCCAGAGAGCGCGCGGTAGATCGAGGGGCCGATGTACCAGCCGGTCCGCGTCCGCACGTTCACAGATGCCGGTTTTTGCGCGTTGAGCACCGAGCCTTCGGGCGCCTTCACCCGGAACGGCCGGTAGCAGCCCGCGGTCCCTCTCACCTGCGGTGTCAGAAGGCACTTGAGCGGGTAGGTCGCGTGGGCCTCGGTATAGCTGAAGGTGCAGTTGAGGCCGCCACGAAGCATGGTCGGCGGGGCACCCGCAAAGTCGATCTCGATCTCGCTGCCCGCCACCGTCAGCCGCACCGGTAGGCGGTACGGCACGCCCAGAGGATTGGCCCAGCTCTCGGCCTCGTAGACCCCGTCCGGCAGGGCGTTGACCGCAGCCCGCATGGCCGTTTCGGAGAGCGACTGCACGACGTGAGCGAGGGCCGCTAGGTCATCGAGGCCATACTCGTCCATGAGCGCGAGAAGCCGCTTGGCGCCGACTTCGTTAGCTCCCACAAAGGAGAAGAGATCGCCGATGACCTGCTCGCTGCCGCGCACGTTCTCCTTGATCAGGCGCACCAGGGTTGCGTTGGGCGTTCCCGCTTCGAGCAGCTTCATCGGAGGGATCTGGAGGCCCTCGTCGTAGAGCTCGCGGGCGTGGAGGCTGTCCTTGGTGCCGCCGATGTCGGAGACATGCCCGACCGTTCCCGCGAGGCCCACCAGCCTGCCGTTGCGGAACACTGGTGTCACCACCGCGACATCGGGCAGGTGACCGGCGCAGAGCCAAGGATCGTTGGTGATCAGTACATCGCCGGGCTTCAGCGTGGCCGGCGGAAATTCCTCGAGCAGGGCCTTCACCGCGCGCGGCAGCGTGAGGTTGAAGACCGGCATGCCGCGCCGCGAATGGGCCAGCGTCTCGCCGTTGCCATCGAGCAGCTCGCAGGCAAAGTCCTGAGCCTCCGAGACTATCAGCGAATAGGCGGTGCGGCAAACGGTGGACCACATCTCCTCCGAGACTGCCGCGAGCCGTGCCCACATAATCTCGAGCCCGATCGGGTCGGCCCTTAGCGCCGCGACCTCGGCGTCGAAGCCGCCAGCCGGCGGCCTCGCGATCCGCGTCCCAGCGGCGATGGTGATGCGGATATTGCCGTGGCCGTCGATCCGGGCGCGGTCGCCCGCGAGCAGCACGGTCGTCGCCTCGCGCTCCTCGATCATCGCGGGCCCGACCACGGCCTCTTCGCCGCCGAGGGTATAGCGGTCATAGACCGCGGCCTCGAAGTAGCCCGACCCGTCCCAGACCTGACGCGTGCCCTTCCGCGCGCTGCCGGCCGCGATTCCCGCACTACCAACGCTGAGCGCCGGCATCGGTCCCGAAGCCTCGACCCGGAAGGTCATTATCTCAAGCGTGTGGACGATCGGGAGGAAGGCGTAGTGACGACGGTACTCGGTGCGGAACGCCTCGGCGAGTTCCCCCGCCGCCGCAGGATCGGTGAGGTCCGGCGGCAGGGCAACCGCGATCTCATGGAGCTGCCCTGCCAGCCGCATGGTCGCCTTGCGGGCAAGGGAAATTAAGTTGGCCGGCACGTCCGCGGCGATGAGCTCCGCTCGGGCGGATGCGGTAAGCTCGCCGAGCACGCGCTCGACGTCGTCCGGCCGCCAGCTTTCGTCGACGCGCATGGGCAGCGAACGCGTCACCTCGAAGCTCAGCGGGGCGGCGAGAAAGCCCAGGGCCGAGGCCGCGCCGGAAGCCGGTGGAACGATGACCTCGCTCACCCCGAGGATGCGTGCGACGCCGGTCGCGTGGGCGGGACCCGCGCCGCCGAACGCGATCATGGTCAGGCGGCGCGGATCGTAGCCGCGCTCGATGGTGTGCTCGCGGAAAGCACTGGCCATATTCTCGTTGACAAGGGTGTGGATGCCGTGAGCGACCCGCTCTGTGCTGAGACCAAGACGCTCGGCAAGCCGCGCCACCGCGGCGCTCGCTAGGTCCGGCTCGAGCCGCATCTTGCCGCCGAGGAAGAACGCCGGATCGTAGTAGCCGAGAAGGAGGTTGGCGTCGGTCACCGTCGGTTCTTCCGCCCCGAGGCCATAGCAAGCGGGTCCAGGAGCCGAGCCAGCCGAATGCGGGCCGACGCGCAGAAGGCCGATTTCGTCGATCGCGGCGATCGAGCCGCCGCCGCCGCCGATCTCGATCATGTCGAGCACGGGCGAGGTGATGGGCAGGCCCGAGCCCTTGGTGAACCGGTGGACACGGCCCGCCTCGAGCATCGGCGCAATCGGCGCGACGCCGCCCTCGATTAGGCAGCCCTTGGCGGTGGTGCCGCCCATGTCGAAGGCGAAGACGTCGCGCACGTTGGCGAGCCGGCCGACGTGGAGCGCTGCAAGCCCGCCGCCGGCTGGTCCGCTTTCGAGGAAGCGAATAGGAAAGGCCCGTGCCGTCTCGAGCGAGGCAAGTCCGCCGGCCGAATGCATGAGCCAGAGCGCGCCGCCGAAGCCGGCGCCCGCAAGCCGCTGCGACAGGCGAGCCAGGTAGTCAGCCATCATCGGCTGCACATAGGCGTTGGCGCAGGCGGTGACGAAACGGGGGTACTCGCGGATCTCGGCAACGACGCCGGTCGAGAGGGACACCGGAATCCCAGGCGCCAGGCGCGCGATGATCTCGGCGGTGCGCAGCTCGTGAGCGGGGTTGCGGTAGGCATTGAGGTAGCCCACCGCGATGGCTCCAACCCCGGCCTCGAGCAGGTTTTTCACCGCTGCATCGACCCCGGCCTCGTCGAGAGCGGTGACCACCCGGCCACGTGCATCGATGCGTTCGGCGACCTCTAGCCTCAGGGCGCGAGGCACCAGTGGCGGAGGAAACTTGAGGAAGAGGTCGTAGATGTCGTAGCGCTGCTCGGTTCCCATCTCGATAAGGTCGCGGAAGCCACGGGTCGTGAGGAAGCCGACCTTGGCGCCCTTGCGCTCGATGATGGCATTGGTGACGAGGGTGGTGCCGTGGACCACCTCGGCAACCTCGCTCACCGCGATGCCTTCGTCGGCGCATACCGCGTCGATGCCCTCGACGGCCGCAAGCGAGGGATCGGCAGCAGTGGTTAGCCGTTTATGGAGGCGGGTCCTGCCGCTCTTTTCGTCGCTGAGGACGAAGTCGGTGAACGTGCCTCCGATATCGACGCCGAGGCGCCAGCGTCCGCGCACAGTCACGGGCAGTACCTTCCGTTGAGGGTGGCGAGGATCCTAGCGCAGCGGGCGGCGCACGGCCCTCCGGCGCCTATCAAGAGTGCGGTTGCGGGCATAACCATGGGCTATGGCGCTGCCGCGGCGCGGGCCGCCAGTGACTTGTCGGGGTCGAGGTCAGGCACTGCCGCAATCAGCTCGCGCGTATACTGCTCGGCGGGGGTGTCGAAGACGACGTCGGTTGGCCCGCTCTCGACGACGCTGCCGTTCTGCATGACCGCCACCCGGGCGCAGGCGTAACGGATGGCGCCGAGGTCGTGGGAGACAAAGAGGTAGGTCAGCTCCATCTCGCGCTGCAGTTCGAGCAACAGGTCGAGCACCTGGGCCTGCACCGAGACATCGAGCGCCGACGTGGGCTCGTCGAGAACGAGAAGCCGCGGCTCGGCGGCCAGTGCGCGGGCTATGGCGATGCGCTGCCGCTGCCCGCCGGAGAACTCGTGGGGAAAGCGCTGTAGGTGCTGCGAACCGAGGCCGACACGCTCGAGGAGCGCCACCACGCGCTCGCGCCGCTCCGGCGGTCCGAGCCTGATGCGGCGGCGGTGGATCACCATCGGCTCGGCGACGATGTCCATTACGCGCATGCGCGGATCGAGCGAGGAATAGGGGTCCTGGAAGACGATCTGGATGGCTGAGCGCAACGCCATGTTGTCGCGCCGCGAGCTGGTCGCCACATCGACGCCGTCGAAGAGGATGCGTCCCGAGGACAGCGTCTCGAGCGCGACGATGCAGCGTGCCAGCGTGGTCTTCCCCGAACCGGACTCGCCGACGAGGCCAAAGCTCTGGCCCGCTTCGATGACGAGTGAGACGTCGCGCAGCGCCTGTACCGGAATGCTCTTGCCGCCGAAGAAACCGCCGGCCGGCGGGAATGTCTTTGATGCCCCATCAACGATGAGAAGGGTCATTGTGCGGCCCCAACGCTTGGCCTCTGCCGGCCGTGGACGCTCGGCACCGCGCCGAGCAGCAGCCTCGTGTAGGCATGGCGCGGCTCGCGCAGGACCTGGCGTGCCGGGCCTGCCTCGACGATAATCCCCGCCTCCATCACCGCGACGTCGGTGCAGAGTTGGGCAACAACGCCCATGTTATGGGTGATGAGGACCACGGCAAGGTTAAACTCGCGGACCAGGCCATAGAGCAACTGAAGCACTTGCGCCTGCACCGTAACGTCGAGCGCCGTCGTCGGCTCGTCGGCGATAAGGAGCTCGGGCCGTCCCATAAGCGCCATGGCGATCAGCACGCGCTGGCGCATGCCGCCAGAGAACTCGTGCGGATGGGAGCCGATGCGCCGCGCCGCATCGCGGATGCCGACCCGCTCGAGCATGTGGACAGCCTTGTCGAGCGCCGCCTTGTGTCGCGCACGTGCCGGCGCGCCGGGGTTGAGGTTCAGCCGTTCCGGTGCGACAGCGGCGACGTGGAGCCCGACGTCCACCATCTGCGACCGCACGGTGAAGGAGGGATTGAGGTTCGTCGATGGATCCTGGAACACCATGCCGATGCGCACCCCGCGCAGGCCGCGCATGTCGCGCTCGGAGAGGGAGAGGATGTCGAGGCCGTCGAAGGTCACGGTCCCGGCGGTGTAGCGGCCGGGCGGGGACGGTACGAGCCGCGCGATGGAGAGGCCCGTCACCGACTTGCCGCTCCCCGTCTCCCCGACGAGGCCGACGATCTGGCCGCGCCCAACGCTGAGATTGATGCCGTGCAGCACCGGCGTCACGCCGCGACGCGTTGCGAACTCGAGGCTGAGGTCGGAAATCTCGAGCAGCGCCATGTCAGCGGTCCGACTTGGGGTCTAGGGCTTCGCGGAGGCCATCGCCGAAAAGGTTGAAGGCGAAGACCGAGATCATGATGGCGAGGCCCGGGAAGATGGCGATCCACCAGTAGCCCGGCATGTAGCCACGGGCATTCGAGAGCATCGCGCCCCATTCTGGCGTCGGTGGCTTGACGCCGATGCCGATGAAGCCGAGCGAGGCCACTGTGATGATGGCGAAGCTGATCTCGAGCGACATCTTGACGATGATGGTGGGTGCAATGTTGGGCAGTACGTGGCGCAGAAGGATCCGCCATGGACTCGCCCCCATGGCCATCGCCGCCTCGACGTAAAGTTCCAGCTTCACCGCCCGGACTTCGCCCCGCACCAGCCGCGCATAGCCGGGCCAGGTTGCAAGAGTGATGGCAATGATGAGGTTGGCGATGCCGGGCCCAAGCGCCGCCGCCACCGCCATCGCGAGGATCAGCGAGGGGATCGTGAGCATGAGGTCGGTGAACCGCATAAGCACCTCGTCGGCAAGGCGGCCGAAGAAGCCGGCGAGCGCCCCGACGATAGTTCCGATTAGCGCGCTCGAGGCGATGATCGCAATGGCGGTGAGGATCGACACCCGAGCGCCGCCGAGGACCAGCGACAGCACGTCCTGGCCAAGCTCGTTGGTGCCGAAGAGGTGGGTCGAGGAGGGCGGCTCGAACCGGTTGGCGGTCGCGACGGTGCCAGTGATGTGCTGGGGGTAGGGCGCCAGCGCGGGACCGAAGGCGGTGAGGACGAGTAGCAGGACGAGGACGGCGAAGGCTGAGGTCGATACTCTCGACGAGAAGTACCGGCGCCATAGGGTTCGCGTCGAGAGTGCGGGCGGCGCAACCGCGCCCACCGGCGTGCCCGATGGGGAGAGCGGGGCCGCGATCTCAGTCATTCGGCCTCGGTCCTCGGGTTGACTACCCGCTGCAGGAGATCGACGACGATATTGGTGACGATGAAGAGCAGGCCCACGACGAGGGCGACGCCGATCACCGGCATAAAATCCTGGGAGACAATGGCTTTGGTGGCGTAGAGCCCGATACCGGGCCAGTCGAACACGGTTTCTACGATCACCGTGCCGCCCAGCAGCCAGCCGAAATAGAGCCCGATGACCGTCAGGGTCGCGCCGAAGGCGTTGCGCAGCACATATTTGAAGTTTATGCGCCTTTCCGACAGCCCGAAGGCGCGTGCAGTGCGCACATAGTCCTGCTGCAGGACCCCGATGGTGGAGGATCGCATGAGCCCGATGATGGTCGCCATGGGCGAGAGGCAGAGAACGAGGGCGGGGAGCGAGAGGTGCAATAGCGCGAGCCCGAGCGAGCGGAAATCGAGCGCCAGCAGGCTGTCGACAGTGAGGAGACCCGTGACCTGATGGGGCGGTGTCGCGACGAAGGGAAACCTGCCGCCGAGCGGAAACATCCTCAGCACCATGGCAAAGAGGATCTGCATCATGAGTCCGAGGAAGAACTGCGGAGTCGAAAGTGCAAAGAGCGAGCCGAAGCGGACGGCGTAGTCGCTGATGCGATCTTTGCGCACGGCGGCAATCAGCCCCAGCGGCACTCCGATACAGGCCGCAAGGGCGAGGGCGGCTATGACGAGCTCGAGGGTGGCGGGAAGGAAAGTGGCGATGTCAGTGCCGACGGGCCGCCGCGACATCACCGAACGGCCCCAGTCGCCCTGAACGAGGTTGCCGAGGTAGCCCAGGTATTGCTCAGCAAGCGAGCGATCGAGCCCGAACTCAACGCGCATCTGCTCGATTGTCGCGGCCGAGGCCTGCGGTCCCGCGGCTAGCCGCACCGGGTCGCCGGGCAGCAGCCGCGAGATCGCGAAGAGGAGGAGCGTGAGACCGATCAGCGTCGGGATCAGCAGAAGGATCCGCCGGAGCAGTATCTTCAGCATCGGACCTCACGGGTTTCTGTCACTCAGGAGAGCGACAGCGAGTAGAATTCCGGCGCGTTGGTGCCGATGGGAGTGTAGCTGAAGCCGGCGAGATTATCGCGGTGGGCGATAAGCCGCTGCAGGGTCGCAGCGTAGATGTCCGACGCCTGGCCGACAATGATTTCCTGCATTTCCTTGTAGATCGCCTCGCGCTTGGCGGGATCGACTTCCTGGCGGCCTGCCGCAATCAGCTCCTCCACTTTCGGATCGCTATAGACAGGGTTGGACCAGTTGCCGTTTTGCGACGAGTGGAAGGCCGGGAAGGCGAAGTTGTCGAGGTCGGCATAGGCTGAGGATTGCCAAACGGCCATGAAATCGGCCTGGGTCTCGGGCGAGCCTGCCTCGGCGACCATGTCGGCCCAGTTGAGGGCCTGGATGTCGAGGGTGATGCCGAGCTGGGCGAGGGCGTCCAGGAACACAAGGCCGATGCGGCGCTGCTGCTCGTAGCCCGCGACGTGAACCATGCGAAGGGTGATGCCGCCATTAGGAAACGCCGACTGGGCAAGAGCCGCCTTCGCCTTGTCGAGATCTGTTGTATAGACCTCCATCTCTGCGTTGTGGCCGGGAAGGCCGGCGGGGAACGGGCCGTGGAGGAGGTCGGCATATTCGAGCACGTCGAGCATACCCTGGTAGGGGAAGGCGTAGGACACGGCCTTGCGCAGATTGAGGTCGGCGAGGGGGCCGGCCTTCGAATTCATCCGCAGGTAGAAGGGCTGCAGCGTCGGCTCGATGACCTTGACTACGCCGGGCGCATCGCCGAGGAGGTTCATGTCTTCTGCGGTGAGGTCGAGCACGTAGTGCACTTCGCCACTTTC